>DASRXU010000569.1:0-2952 GCA_035687365.1 Planctomycetaceae bacterium
GCCCTCGTGATGGCTGGCGTACAGCGACTGAGCCCACTGAATGCGGACCACAGACAACTCGGGCGACTTTGCGATGGCGTCGGCCCACAGCGATTGATCGTCGCGCCACACGGGCAACCGCTCCTGCGTGACGGTCAGATAGCCACACAAGAGGACGCCGCCAGCCGCTGCGGCCAGCGACCGCGACAAAACCCGAACGGGCAGCCTCTCGGCAGGACGGTCGGCGTCGTACCCGATCAGTCCATCGGCTGAGCGACTTTGCGCAAACTGTGCGCGACCGAACGCAAAGATCCACTCCACCCCCGCGGCCATCAGTGCGAAGACCGGAATCGACGGCAGGTAGAGATACCGATCGTTCATCAACGTGGTGATCGGGAAGAAGTTGAGCACAGGAAATAACAGAGCCCCGAAGGCGACCAGTCCCACGATAACGCGAGGAAACTGGTGACGCAGAGCAAAAGCGGCTGCGGCGATTGCGATCCAGCCCGCACTCGCGAGGATGATCGCTCCCGTAATCCCCGAAGTCGGCGGGTCGTAGAGCACGCACAAGTCGTGCGGCCAGACGAGCATTCCGACGTAATCCCACAACACGACTGTGTCGAATGCGGCAATGCGGGCTTTGCTCCAATGCAAATGTTCGCGGACGCCGCCCAATACCGACGTTTGGGCCGACATCGTCATCAGCAGCACGAGGGCAGCCAGCAGACAAGGCACAACTTGGCGAGCGGCCGCGTCGGCGGCCCGTTTGCCGGCCACCAGGACGTCGTAGCAGAAGACGACCGCGGGAATCGTGATCGCAACCGCCTTGGCAAGCAACCCCAGCCCGTGGAACAGGATGGCCCAGGAATCGTTTCGCGACGACGGATGCGGCCGAAGCCAACAGATCAAACTCGCGAGGACAAAGGTGCCAGAAAGCAGTCCCTTGAACGACGAAATCCAGGCGACGGTTTCGATCTGCACAGGATGCACGGCGAACAGGGCCGCCGTCATCCAAGCAATGAAGCGGCTCGCCGTCAGTTGTCGCAACAACACATAAACCAGCACTGCGTTAACGGCGTGGAAAAACACATTCACCAGGTGATATCCGCCCGCCCAGGTGCCCCACAAAGTGTGCTGCACGAGGTAGCCGAACATCGTGAGCGGCGCGTAATTCCGAACGGCCGGCCTGGTGGCGATTGCCCAAAGGTTGGCCGGACGCCAACTCGTAATCAGCGGATTGTCGAGGACGTACCACGGATCGTCCCAATTAACGAATCCATAACCGACTGTCGGCAGGAAGACGAACAACACGAGCGCGACCAGCGCGGAACATCCGAAGATGTCCACTGCCGAGAGTGACTTTTGGTGGGTTCGATTGCTCGACATGTCGATGGTCCGATCACCCTTCCGATCTCGCGTTACAAGCGAATCCGCTAGGGGCGGACCGCGATCCGGTCTTCTTCCAACGTTGACTAACTATAGGTCAGTCCTCGGCACGCGAGCCGCGCGTCCGAGCGCTGTCTCATCGTGCGAATCGTCAGAATTCGCAAAGGCGAGAAGGCCGGTCATAGCCGTCGGGTTGTCGCCTCTATCTTCGCGGGCGCAAGTCGCTGTACGCTGTCGGAAAGTGATGCAGCCAAAAAGGTTGCAAATCTCGTGATCCGATTCCGTTGATATTTCGTTATCGACCGAAGTATTCT
Organism: Planctomycetaceae bacterium; assembly: GCA_035687365.1. Taxonomy (GTDB): domain Bacteria; phylum Planctomycetota; class Planctomycetia; order Planctomycetales; family Planctomycetaceae; genus DASPSM01. The sequence continues at coordinate 1,680 of DASRXU010000569.1, forward strand.
CGGTCCGGCGGTCACTCAAACAATCGAACCACCGGCCCCCCCGGAATCTCGATCGAAGACATTCTGAACGCAACCCGCCATGACCGACTCGAAAGTGTCTCCGACGCGCACGGTTCTCAAGTGGACTGCGGCACTTGGGATCTTCTTGGTGCTCGCCTTGCTCTTTTCGGGACTCTATCTTCGCTCGAGTGGACCTTCGGTTCCGGATGTTGAGCCGTTCGATGTCGATGCCTTCGTGGGGAAGCCGGTCCCAGCTGAGAAGAACGCCGCCACTTTCTACCGCGAGGCCATGCCGCGTTTTGTCGATCAGAAAACGCTACTCCTCAAAGGCCGGCCCCAAGAGGAGGCTTTTGAAAAGAGCCGCGAGCAGGCGGTCGAATCCGATTGGAAGTTCGCCAACGAGGACGTTCGCCATTGGTTGGAAGCCAATCGCCCAGCGATGGAGACTTGGAAGCAGGGCAGCAAATTCGACGAGTCACGGGAGATTCCGCCGAACCTGCTCGACATCAACACCGACGTGTCGCTGACAATCGCAGCTCGAACGTTCGACTCGTTGGCGCTGCTCGAGGCGGCGCGACTGAATGCGCACGGGCAAGTCGACGAAGCCTGGGGTTGGTATCGATCGGCCCTGCGTTCGAGTCGGCACATCGGCATGAACGCCAGCGCGATCTGGAGGCTGGTAGGATGTGCCATGCTGGCGAATGTCACTGGGCCCGCCATCGCCTGGTCGGCGCGCCCGGAGGTCACAGCAGCCCAACTCCGCAAGGCCCTGGACGATTTGCGGGCCATCGACGCGATGACCCCGCCACCGTCGGATTGCCTCAAGGCGGAATACCTCTTGACGAAAAACAGTCTCGATGAGGTCGAAGCGGACCTAGGAAGGATTGCTACGGTACTCAACGCCTTGGGCGCTCACGAACATTCTCGTCGATCCTTGCGCTGGATCTTCGCCAACTGGCTCAGCCAGGCCGACCGGCCGCGCTTTCAGCGGACGCCGATTCATCCCGGCAAGCCCGAGGTCTATGAACTCGATTCCGGTGCACTGCCGGGGTCCCCTTCTGCCGCCGAGATCCAGAATCAATTTGGCGGTTCGAGTTTCCGAGTTGATCTGAGGCTCGCAGAGTTATTCTTGCCGGCCGGATTCGTTGTGATCGATGCGACCGATCGCGAACAAGCCCGGCGCGCGGCCCTGATTTTGGCGCTCGCGCTGCAGCTTTACGGTCGCGAACACGGCGAACTACCGCCCGACCTTTCGGCATTGGTCTCCGCGGGT
>DASRXU010000570.1:0-2534 GCA_035687365.1 Planctomycetaceae bacterium
CGGTGGGCGCACCGGTGTAAGGCTGCGAGTAAGGATGTCGAACTCCTTGGTCTTGAGTTTCAAGACCACCGTGCGGGCAATACGCGATTCCTTGGTCGAAGCCGCCCATACCCTCTCGGCGAGACGCCGGATCATCGGCTCAGTCTCGCCAAGTGGCACGTCCTGCGGAAAGGTGTCTTCGGCAGAAATAGATTTTGTCGGCCTGTCGGGAACAACCGGATTGTGATCGATGCCGCGACCGAGTTCATACAGCCGCACGCCATAGCGCCCGAAGTGGCTCTCAAGCATGGTTAATTCGAGGGTGCGCAGATCCCCGACCGTCTTGACTCCAAGCTCTGCCAGCCGCTTCTCCGTTACCTTGCCCACACCTGGGATACGCCCGACAGGGAGCGGCGACAGAAAGGTGTCAACGTCCTCGGGCTGAATGACGAAAAGGCCATTCGGCTTGCGCCAGTCGGAAGCAATCTTGGCGAGAAACTTGTTCGGAGCCACCCCTGCAGAAGCCGTCAGCTGGAGCTCTTCGCGAATCTGTTCACGAATAATCCGCGCAACGCGCGTAGCTGTAGGCAGATCGGTCTTGTTTGCCGTCACGTCGAGGTAAGCCTCGTCGAGCGACAGCGGCTCAATCAAGTCGGTATGGCGCTTGAATATCTCGCGTGCGCTGCGCGAGGCCGCGCGGTAGCGTACGAAATCAGGGGGAATGAATACAGCTTCGGGACACAGCCGCTCGGCTCGCATGGCGGGCATGGCCGAGCGCACGCCGAAGACTCTCGCCTCGTAGGAAGCAGCGCAGACAACCGATCGGTTGCCGCGCCACGCGACCACCACCGGCTTGCCGCGAAGACTTGGATCGTCGCGCTGCTCCACAGAAGCATAGAATGCGTCCATATCGATATGAATGATCTTGCGGACGCTCATCGGCTTCATCTTATGCTTCCGTCCTCAGGCCAACGAGGGGGCGCTAACGCCGCGGACAGAGAGAGTCCTCGAAACCACGCGATCATTCACATGCAGATGGAGGAAGTTAGTTGAGCCCGGGAAATGACCTTCCGAAGAGCGGTGAGCCTGCTCGTGACTTCGCGGATTTGTCTTCTCCGAGCGGCGAAAACCCGTATCTCCGGATATTTAAGTCGAACGTCTTTGTTCGCGATCACGACCGCAGCCTGAATTTTTACGTCGACCAGCTGGGATTCAGCGTGCTCGCCGACGCGCGTTTTGAGTTTGGCCGCTGGGTGGCGGTCGCTCCACCCGACGGAAGCACTATTCTTGCCCTGACCGCTCCCACGCGCGGCTCGGAAAACTACAAGCTGATCGGACGAAACACTCACATCGGCTTTATCGCTGAAGACATCAACGCCACCTACGAGATGTGGCGTCGCCGTGGCGTGCGCTTTGAGAGTCCTCCCCAGTCGCAGCTGTGGGGCGGCACCTTTGCTCGTTTCATGGACGTGGATGGAAATTCATTCGAGTTGATTGCCTCCGACGAGATGAGCCGCGAGATCGAGGCCCAGCGCCGGGCGGCTGCCGAAAAGCAGGAGGCCGAACGGCGCGCCGCGCAGGAACTGGAGATCGCAAAACAGGTACAGGCAAGGCTTTTCCCACAGGCGCTTCCGCCATTGAGGACCCTCGACTACGCCGGCGTCTGCATCCAGGCCCGTCACGTAGGCGGCGATTACTACGACTTTCTCGCTCTGGGGCCGGAACGGCTGGGGCTGTTGATTGGCGACATTTCCGGCAAAGGAATCGCGGCAGCTCTGCTGATGGCAAATCTCCAGGCAAACCTGCGCAGCCAGCTTGGCCTCGCCCGCGATGAGCCGCAAATCTTTCTGCAGTCGGTGAACCAATTGTTTTACGAGAATACGGTGGACAGCGCGTATGCCACGGTCTTCTTTGCCGAGTATGACGGACTTGCGCGGCGGCTCCGCTATACGAATTGCGGACATCTCTCCGGCCTTTTGCTGCGCCGTGACGGCACTCTGGAGCGACTGCACTCGACCGGAACAGTTCTCGGTCTCTTCAAGGAGTGGGAGAGCCCTACCGTGGAATGCGAGCTGGCCTCCGGTGACACGCTGGCGCTTTACACCGACGGCGTGACCGAGTCTTTCAATGCAGGGGGAGAAGAGTTCGGCGAAGAACGCCTGGCCGACGCGCTGAAGCGACACAGGGAACAGCCCGCGCGCTGCATCGTTTCTTCGGTTGTCGCGGACGTTCAGCGTTTCAGCAGCACCGAGGAGCAGCACGACGACATCACGCTGATTGCGGCCCGCTGCAAGGATTGAGCCAGTTGAAATCAGCTTGCGCTGCCTCTTTGGCAGATTGAAACTGTGGAATGGTAGGCACGAGGGGATTCGAATCGCCGGCCTCTACCGTGTCAAAGAACCTAGTGGCTGTAACTTATTGATTCCCGGGAGCATCAGTGGCACCGAGAGTTACTCCAAGGCACTTTAATCGAGCTCCGGCACCCTCGACGGTACTCCCTTTCACGGGCCCCGGTGGGCACCGGTTTGTCGAGCAAACGAACTGAGAGTGCTCTC
>DASRXU010000571.1:0-23800 GCA_035687365.1 Planctomycetaceae bacterium
GCCGTTGACGTCCGGACGGATGATCTGCCAGTGGTCTTCGGCCATGAAATATTTGCAGGCAAACATCGGCTTGCGGTTGAGAATGCCAATCCGCCAATCAAAGGTGGTCGGCAGGAATTCCTGGGCGACGACGAGGTCGGAATCCTCGAAGAGCTGCTCGAGCTGAGCGTTCAGCTCCTCCTGGGAAGCCACCTTGATTACTCCTCGGGAGAACGAGCTGTCCGGCCGCTTGAGCACCATGGGGAAGCCCAGCTCGTTGGCGCACTCCGCGGCGTTGTCGCGATGCAGCACGACCGTCTTGGGAGTGGCAATGTCGTGGCGGCTGAGAAGCTCGGCCAGGTAGACCTTGTTCGTGCAGCGGACGATCGATTCCGGATCGTCGATGACGACCAGTCCCTCGCTCGAGGCACGCCGGGCGAAGCGGTAGGTGTGATGATTGACTGACGTCGTTTCGCGGATGAAGAGGGCATCGAACTCGGCGATGCGCGCGTAGTCGTCTCGCGTGATCAGCTCGGCCCGCACTCCCAACGTTTCAGCCGCGCGGATGAAACGTTTGAGTGCCTCCGGCTCAGACGGGGGCTCCTCTTCCTCGGGATTGTGCAGGATGGCCATGTCATAGCGCATGCGGGCTCGTTTGCGCTGGGCGCCGCGACGGCCTTCGAAATATTGACGAGCGACTTCCACGACAAACGGCCAGTGTCCTTCCGGCACGTCGCTGGCCGCGATCGTGGCCACATTACGGATCTGCCACTTCTTATAGCGCTTGAATTGCACCCGCAGGAGAGGCGATTGGAACAGATTAAAGAGGTGGAGGCTCAGACGTTCATAGCGCTTGGCCAGGTTGCGCCCGAAATAAATACTCAGCGTGAATTTTTCGGACTGAATCGGGCCCAGGCTGTGCTGGATCAGATCTTCGAGTTCTTCGGACACCATCCGCATCATCGCCTGCGACCGCAGATCCTGCAGGGTGGTGATGCTGGGCAACGGCTTGTGGCCGCGGGCCTCGGCCAAGAGCGAGACGTAGTAGCCGATCGTCTGGTAACGATATGAGCGGCAGAGGTTGAAGACCTTGACGCCGCGAGACTCGCTGAACTCGGGCCGCGTGAGATACGACCGGGCGTCCACAACGTCGACGTCAGGGATGCGAAATGGCCAATCCTTTTGGCTATTCGCGATAATGAGAATCCGCACTCGGTGCTCGCTTGCGATTCGTCCGTGGCTCGATGATCAGCAGATTCGCGTCGTGCGTGACGATCCCTAGCAGAATGGCGTTCTTAACGCGGTCAACTCCGAGTGCATACGTCTGTTCGGTGGCGAGCGGGTTGGGGTGGAGCGGATCGGCCAGCAGCACCGTGCGGTTTGACTGATGGTAGCCGCAGAGCACGACAAAGTGACCGACGGGGCACCCACGCACGTCGTCTGGAACCGAGTCCCGTCCCAGCTCACGTTTCGCGCTATACAGATACGTCGCGCTCAAACCGGTGAGGATCGGTGTCGACCTTTTCAGGAACCTCCGGATCAGCTCGCTGGTCAGATCTTCCATGCGAAGTTTACCGCCCAGGTGCAGAAAGTCCAGATATTCACTGCACACCACTTGCAGACGCCTCGAGTCGGCCGCGTTCCGTTGTGCGATCAGCCGCTCGGCCAATGGCGGCGCGCCGGGCTTGAACCAGGTCGGATCGAAGACCTGCACGTTGTAAGTAATAATCGTGGCGTTGAAGCCCCTCTTAAGGGCGTGGCATGCCATCAGGACTGCTAAGGTTCCTCCGTCCTCTAGCTGGGGAATTTCGTCGACGACTTGATTGAGCGAAATCCGATCTCCGAAAAAGCGGTACACCGCGTGCAGGCAGGTAGGGCCGCACGTGAGATGATCCGGCTGCGGAAGGATTTCCAGTCGAAGTTGTGTTTCCATCGGATTCCGATTGTCGGTGAACGCCCGACGAACCCCCAAGGCCAATCCCGGACAAACCAGTCTGAATTTTATCTCGCAAAGTGGCTGGCGGCTTGTATGGAGGGTAGGAGGTGTGCCGGTAAGAAAGGTTTCCATTTTTGGTGGATGTGCGTTTTCGCGGGCTTTTGGCCTGATTTTTGGCTCGACCCGTACGCTCAAAATCGCCGGACAGTCATTGACGACCGATTTCGAGGCTGCCATAATGGGCCGCAGACGCGCGGATCAAGAGCGCTGTTGTCGCAAGTCGTCGTGTTCTTGTCCCTGGGCTCGAGCGTCTGTCGTAGGGATTTCCCATCTCTCGTTAAGCCTGTCTTGCGGTCGTTTCGACCAAATAGTCCGTCGGTTCCGGTTTTCGCATTGACGTGAAAGCGGTGTTTGTCCCGAGCATTCGATCGGGTCGGCACGCGGTGTCCGACGGCGGTTCAAGCGAATCAAACGGAGTCGTTCGTTTTCTACGTGCGCATCTGATTATTGACTCGGGATTTCAGGGACCGAAGCTGAGTCGGCTTCCGATGTGGGAAGCCGCCGGAGCTTGAGGCATTCGCCTTTTAAGTCACGGCTGACGAGAGGATTGCACCGTTGGCAGACGATTCTCGACCGGCCCAGCGCTCCCGACGGGACGGCCGCGATGATCCTGCGAAGGAAAGCCCAGAACAACCGATGAGCACCAATCTGATCGAAGCCCCAGTGGCTGTGCCAGAGCGCGATTCAGCCGTTCACCCTGCTGTCACCGACCACCGTGACTCAGACGTTCCCCCCGAACGTCGGTTTCCCGAGCTGTCCAACGAGCTTGAAAAAGAGCTCGTGCAGGTCTTCAAGCTCCTCTCCGACGAGACACGCTTGCGAATTCTCGTCTACCTTACCCGCGAGGGAGAGTTGCACGTAACCGCGCTGTGTGACCGACTTGGTCAGAGCCAGCCGGCGGTCAGCCATCACTTGGCCCTGCTGAGAGTCGCCGGACTGATCAAGGCCCGTCGCGACGGAAAGCACAATTTCTATTCGGTGCGGCAGTCCCGTTTTCGCCAGTTGATGGAGCAGCTGTTGCACAGCATCGGCGATTCCGGCAAGGGGCAGATTCGCTTCGACGAATTCACCGTCACGCACGAGCACTAGGCCCTGCCCCGGCTCCTGGCGTCGTGAGCCAATGTCGCGATCGTGATGCGCGCCGCTCGCTACTTCCAACAGGCCGGTCGCGACCGTCACTTTTCTTTGATCTTGGCCTCTGCTACAAAAAACCGCATGCCCTTCCCGGCAAAACTTGCGCTAGCTGACGGCACCGTCTTTACGGGTGCAGGCTTTGGCGCGCAAGGGGAAGTCTTCGGCGAGGTTGTGTTCAACACGAGCATGACCGGCTATCAGGAAATTCTCACAGACCCCTCCTATTGCGGGCAAATCGTCACCATGACGTACCCGCTCATCGGCAATTACGGGGTCAATGTCGAGGACGTCGAAAGCGGGGGCCTGTCTCTGCGAGGTTTCGTCGTCCGCGAGTTGTGCCGCGAACCGAGCAACTTCCGCTCGAATAGAACTCTCGATGATTATTTGCGCGAAGCAGGCGTCGTCGGCCTTGAAGGGATCGACACACGGGCCCTCGTGCGACGGATTCGCGTAGAGGGCGCGATGACCGGCGTCCTCTCGACGACCGATTTGGACGATGCGTCCCTGATCAAAAAGGCGAAGAGCAGTCCCGAAATCGTCGGTCTCGATTTGATTCGCGAGGTGATGCCCGCCGGATCGTCCGAATGGCAGGATCAGTTATCGTCATTGGGTCGCGGATTCCGCCCGCTAAACGGCCAGTCGTCGCAACTGGAGACGTCTGCTGCGGACGCTGGTCGACCGCTGCATGTCGTCGCCGTCGACTACGGGATGAAATGGAATATCTCGCGGCATCTGCGATCGCTCGGTTGCCGTGTTACGGTCGTGCCCGGCACGAGCACAGCTGAGCAGATCTTGGCGCACAATCCGGACGGCGTCTTTCTCTCCAACGGGCCCGGCGATCCGCGACCGCTCGATTACGCCGTCGAAACCATCAGAGGCCTGCTCGGGAAGAAACCGATCTTCGGAATCTGCCTGGGGCATCAACTTCTGGGGCTGGCCTTCGGCGGGACGATCTACAAGTTGAGATTTGGCCATCGCGGGGCCAACCAGCCGGTCCTCAATCGTCGAGCCAACCGGGTCGAAATCACCAGCCAGAACCATGGCTTCGCCCTGGACGGCGGGTCGTTTTCCGATCGCGTCGAGATCACGCATATCAATTTGAACGATCAAACGGTCGAGGGATTGCGGCATCGGGACTATCCCGCGTTCAGCGTGCAGTATCACCCCGAGGCCTCAGCCGGTCCGCACGACAGCCAATATCTCTTCCAGGAATTCCGAAGCCTGATGCGCGGTGACGAGCCTGCGCTGGTCAGTTGCTAATCACACAATTTTTCTTTGCCGAGTGAGTCAAACGATGCCCAGTGAGCGAACTCTGATTCTGATCAAGCCGGACGCCATGGAGCGACGGCTCGCCGGCCGTCTCATCAGCCGTCTCGAAGACAAAGGGCTGGCTATTGTCGGCATGAAGCTGCTGCAAGTGACGCCAGAGCTTTCGCGGCAACACTATGCCGAGCATGTCAACAAGCCGTTTTATCCGCTGGTGGAGAAGTTCATTACCTCGGGGCCAGTCGTGGCAATCGTGGCCGAAGGGCCCGACGCAGTGTCCGTCGTGCGGGCTCTGATGGGGCCGACGAACGGCCGCCAGGCTCCGCCGGGCACGATCCGAGGTGATTACGGCGTCAGCCGACAAATGAATCTGATGCACGGTAGCGACGGACCGGAGGCCGCCAAGCGCGAGATCGAAATCTACTTCAAGCCGGCCGAATTGTTTTCGGCGAAGCAGTCGATCACTCCGTGGCTCGCCGCGCCGGACGAGCTTTGACGGATTGGGGAGAGCGATCCGTCGGGGCGGCCGCGCCGCTGCCATTCTCGCCAAAACGAATACCGGCTCAGTAGGAGCTTCGCCCTCCCATTATGCCGGATCCCTCGTCGATTGAATTGAAGCCGCTTGTCGGTTTGAAGATCGTCAGTCTGGCGATCAATCTGCCGGGGCCCTTTGCGGCTAGCCGCTTGCGCGATTTGGGTGCCACCGTCACCAAGGTTGAACCGCCCGACGGTGATCCGCTCGCCCGCGGTTGCGCGGAGTGGTATCGAGCGCTCCATGAGAACGTCACCGTCGTGCGACTCGACCTAAAGGTGTCCGCCGAGCGCGCGCGCTTGAATCCGTTGCTGGCCGACGCCGATTTGCTCCTGACTTCTTCGCGCCCGGCTGCGCTCGAGCGGTTGGGGCTGTCGTGGGCCGAGCTGCACCGACAGTTTCCGCGCCTGTGTCAGGTGGCGATCATCGGACATGCTCCGCCTGCCGAGAACCAGCCTGGCCACGACCTCACGTACCAAGCGACTCTGGGGCTAGTCGAGCTCCCCGATATGCCACGGGCGCTAATCGCCGATTTGGGTGGAGCAGAAGAAGCGGTGTCGATGGCGGCGTCGTTACTTTTCTCGCGGGAGCGGAGCGGAGCTGCGGGCTTCGCGCAAGTCAGTTTGGCGGAAGCGGCTTCGCGTTTCGCACTCCCGTATCAGCATGGGCTGACCCGCGCCTCGGGGCTGCTCGGCGGCGGCTGGCCCGGATACAATCTTTACCAGGCGATGGCCGGCTGGGTTGCCGTTGCGGCGCTGGAGCCGCATTTTGCGGAGCGGCTAAAAGTCGAGCTGGCGGTCGAGACGTTTTCGAGCGAAGCACTCGCGGCGGCGTTCAAGCGACGCTCGGCAGCGGAGTGGGAAACTTGGGGAGCGGAGCACGATTTGCCGATCGTCGCCGTTCGCGAGTGACGAGAACGGGAGGGCGAAGCTCCTGCTGAGCTTCTTTTGAAGAAGCAAGGCAAGCAGCTCGGCGGGAGCCTCGCCCTCCCAATAAGACGAGGCTGGGGACGAAACAAGGCTGGGGGAGAAGAACAATGGCTGAACCTGTGATTCTCGAAGCGGTGCGAACACCGTTTGGTAAGCGGAACGGCGCCTTTCGCGAAACGCGTCCGGATGTCCTGTTGGCTCACGCACTCCGTGGCCTCGCCAAGCGGGCGGGCATCGATCCGGTCAAGATTGAAGACGTTGTGACCGGGGTCGTGCAACAAGTCGGCGAGCAAGGTGCGAACGTCGGGCGCTTGGGTGTGCTCCTCGCGGGGTTCCCCGTTTCGGTGCCGGCTGTCACCCTCAATCGCATGTGCGGTTCGAGCCAGCAAGCCGTGCATTTCGCCGCGCAAGAAGTCGCTGCCGGTGACGCGAAGTATGCGATCGGCGCCGGCGTCGAGAGCATGACCCGCGTGCCGATGTTCGCCGACATCGGCGGCGGCTACGAGAAATTGAATCCCGAAGTGCTGGAAAAATACGATCTCATTCATCAGGGAGAGAGCGCCGAGCGGATCGCGGAGAAATGGAAGATCAGCCGCGAAGAAGTCGATCAGTACTCGGCCGAAAGCCATCGACGTGCGAGTGCGGCTCTGGCGGCCGGATCGAACAAGGAGATTCTGCCTCTGCAGGGGCTCGACTCGGCGGGCAAGGCGTTCGAACTCAAACAGGATGAAGGAATTCGCGCCCAGCTCGACATGGCGAAAATGGCCTCGCTGGCCACGGTCTTTCGACCGAACGGCAATGGCGTGGTGACGGCCGGCAACTCGAGCCAGATTTCTGACGGGGCCTCGGCGATCCTGGTTGGCGATCGCGAAGTGGCCCGCGCTGACGGTTTCAAGCCGCGGGCTCGTTTCCTCGCCAAGGTGGCCGTCGGCGACGATCCGATGATGCAGCTCACCGGCGTCATCCCCGCCACGCGGAAGGCGCTCGAACGCGCAAAGATGACGATCCACGATCTCGACTGGATCGAAATCAACGAAGCGTTCGCGACCGTCGTATTGTCATGGGCTCGGGAACTGAAGCCCCGCATGGAACGAGTCAATCCGTGGGGCGGAGCCATCGCGCACGGTCACCCGCTGGGAGCGACCGGCGCTGGCCTGATGGCGAAGATGCTCGTCGGGCTCGAGACGACCGGCGGGAAAACCGGCTTGCAAGTCATGTGCATTGGGCACGGCATGGCAACCGCCACCATTATCGAACGGATTTAACGCATGCAGATCGCCGATCACATATTTCTGGTCACGGGCGGCGGATCGGGGTTGGGAGCGGCCTGCGCGCGGCGATTCGTCGCCGGGGGCGGACGCGTCGTGATCGCCGATGTGCAAAAGGCCTCGGGCGAAGCACTGGCGACGGAACTCGGCAGCAAGGCGCGCTTCGTCGAGACCGACGTGACGAACCGCGGCTCTGCCGAGCGCTGTGTCGAGGCTGCCGTCCGCGAGTTTGGCGAGTTGCACGGGCTCGTGAACTGCGCGGGGATCGCCTTGGCCGAACGGGCTGTCGGAAAGGAAGGTCCGCATCGCCTGGAGTCCTTTTCCCGCGTGATCGGGGTCAACCTGATCGGCACGTTCAACATGATCGCCGTTGCGTCGGCGACGATGTCCAAGGGAGAGCCGTCGCCCGTCGGAGAGCGGGGAGTGATCGTCAACACCGCGTCGGTCGCCGCCTTTGATGGACAGATCGGGCAGGCCGCCTACAGCGCGTCGAAAGCGGGCGTGGTCGGGCTGACGCTTCCCGTCGCGCGAGAGTTGGCACGGTTCGGCATTCGGGTGATGACCATTGCCCCGGGCATCTTCGAGACCCCCATGCTCGGCCAGCTTTCGGAGGAGATCCGCAAGTCACTGGGCCAACAGGTGCCATTCCCCGCTCGACTGGGACGGGCCGATGAGTTCGCTACGTTGGCAGCGCATATCGTCGAGAACGAGATGCTCAACGGCGAAACGATCCGTCTCGACGGCGCGATTCGCATGGCGCCCAAGTGAGAGAGCACGAATGACGAAATCCGAATGACGAAGGCAACGCGAAGCTAGAAGCACTCAACGAAAAGTGTCTTTCCTTCGGACTTCGCTCATTTGGACATTCTTTCGGCATTCGCGCTCCGTCATTCCAAATCCCAGGTCGTTGTAATTTTTACAGTCGGCCGCGCGACAAAAACCGCCAAAATCCTCGGGGTTTTTACCTCTTTCATGCAGGTCGCTTTGATCTGCGCGCGAACGCGATTTTGCTTTTGACACGCATTCGCGATCGCGATATTCTCCCGCCCCACGAACGAACTCCGACTCTCACCCCTGACTCGCGACACAACCACAAAGAGCGTTTTTCGCAAGACGCGAAAACCTGATGGACCTGTCCGAGAAGGAAAGCCGCGTGACGGCAAAGCAGCGCGTTCTCGTCGTCGACGGTCTTTCGGAGACGGAAGAAGTCTTGCGGGCGGTTCTTGAGCCCCGCGGCTTGATGGTCGACCGAATCCGCAGTGCGGCAACCGAGCAGCTGGCCGCCAAGCGCCGCCCGAGTGTGATGGTGCTTCACGTCGATGAAGAGCCGTCGCCGACCTCACAGCCAGCCGGCTGGCAAAACGTGCCCCGCATCGTGATCGGCGCGGCCAAAGTCAACGACGACTGCGAATCGGCTGCGGGGGAACACCACCTCGAAAAGCCGTTTCACTACGGCGAGCTGATCCGCACGATCGAGCGGCTGCTGGCCGCCGCAGCCGACTGAGCCCACCCGAGACGCGTGCTTCGTCCGCGCTTTAAAGTCCAAGGTCTGGAAAGACCTCGCGCGCCGAGCCTTTGAGTTTGGGCTTTGGAACGCGGACTTTGGACCTCCCTTTGCCGCCGTTGTTATGATGGTGGCGATGATCCTGCGGGCCGAAGCGCGGAACACGGAGCCGCCCGGCGCACGGACCGGTTCTTTCCAGGTCGAGTCGTCGTGGCAACGGACGAGAAAACCAGGCCGGCGAAGGCGACGCTCCTCGTAATCCGCGGGGCCGATCAGGGTTCCCGCTTTGAGATCGGCGAACAGCCGGTGGGCCTCGGCCGCGGGATCCGCAACGAAATTCGCGTCGGTGACAACGAAGCGTCCCGACAGCACGCCGTCATCCAGTATGTAGATGGGGCGTTCGTCGTCAAAGACAGAGGCAGCGCGAACGGCACCTACGTGAATGGCGCCGTCGTCCGGATGAAGGAGCTGCATGACGGCGACCAGGTGCAGGTCGGCGGCACCGTGCTGTTGTTTCACCAGTCGGCGGCCCAGCCATCGGGGCGCGAGGCGGCCGACCGCATCGATCTCGTCAGCCGTCCCGCCGGCGACGATCAGGCTAGCATCGTTGGCGAGTTGGCACAGGATGCCGCCAAGCGCCTCTCGGAGCAAACGGCCCACAGCGGCAGTGCGAACACGGCCCAGGAACTGTCCAACCTACAGGCGATCTATCGCATCGCCGAAGAGGCCGTCAGTCCGGCCATTTCGCTTGATCAATTGCTGCAGCGCATCCTCAATTTGACAATCGGAGTCGTCGGCGCCGATCGTGGTTGCATGCTCGTCACAGATCCCCAGACCGGCCAAAGCGTTCCCAAGGTCGTCAGCTACGGTCGCCGGGCCGACCAAAGCGCGCGGATGCCGGTCTCTCGCAGCATCGTCGACTATGTGCTGAAAAAGGGACAAGGCGTCCGCACGTCCGACGCGCGGACTGATCGCCGGTTCGTCCCCGGCCAGAGCATTCTGCAAGCCGGCATCCGCGAGGCGATGTGCGTCCCCATGCAGGGCCGCTACGACGTGCTGGGCGTGATTTACGTCGACACGACCACTCCGCCCGAACGAGTCGTCCTCGATGGCGGCGTGACGCACAAGTTCTCGGAGGAACAATTACGTCTCCTGGTCGCCATCGGCAGCCAGGCGGCACTCGCAATCGAGAACAGCCGTTACCAGGAGGCGCTGCTAAAGGCCGAGCGCTTGGCCGCAATGGGCCAGACGATCGCGATGCTCAGCCATCACATTAAGAACATCCTGCAGGGCATCCGTGGCGGCAGCTATCTGATCGACCTCGGCCTCAAGGAGCACAACGAAGGGCACGTGCAGCAGGGTTGGGGCATCGTCGAAAAAAATCAGAACAAGATTTACCAGCTGGTGATGGACATGCTGACTTTCAGCAAAGAGCGACAGCCCGTCATGAAACTGGCACCACTGAACCAAACTGTGAGTGAAGTGTGTGAGCTGATGCAGTCGCGCGCGGCCGACTGCCACGTCAGGCTCGAGGTCCGGTTGAAGGACGACCTGCCCACAGCGACGTTTGACCCCGAGGGAATTCATCGGGCTGTGCTTAACGTCGTCACGAACGCGATTGACGCGGTCGAGGGAATCGAAGGCGGACACGTGATTGTCGAGACGGGACACGACGCGTCGGCCGACGTGATCTTTGTCGCCGTGACCGACAATGGCCCAGGAATTCCCGAGGACCAGTTGACTCGCATCTTCAATATTTTCGAGTCGACCAAGGGCGCGCGCGGCACCGGACTAGGGCTGGCCGTCAGCCAAAAGATCCTCCGGGAGCATGGCGGGGACGTGATTGTCGAGACCAAGCCCGGCTTTGGTTGCCGCTTCGTGCTCGACTGGCCGCGGGGCGACGAAGAACACCGCTCGGTCGATCAGCCGACGGTTGTTTGATCGCGCCGCCGCGTAAGCGTGATCCGCCTACCTCACATCTCACTTCACGACGCCATAGGGCTGGGTCGGGCGCTCGCTGATTGCTTTCTTGGCCTCCTCAATTGCCTCCTGCAGGCCGGCCTTTGTCGTGTCGAAATAGGCGGCTCCCGCCTCGGCCTCCCATTCTTCAAGTGTAAATGGTTTGGCCAAACCCTGCTTTTGCAGGCGTTTCTCGGTGTCATAAGCCAGGAGTACGCCGCGAACTACGGCACGCTCGACCTTTCCGGTGTCGAGCGTCGAATTCCCCTGATCGCGAATGAGGGGCGCAAAGGCCACGCGGGTCACACCCAGTCGCGAGGCCTCGCGAAGAGCCGTTCTTCCGACCCGCTCCATGACGTCGAGCGAGAGTCCGCTTTCTTGCCCCAGTCCGATCAAGAGGAGTGCTTTGGCCTTAATCGATCCCGGCGGCGGAATAATGACGAGCGTTTCCAACCGGTCTCCCACGAATTCGCCCCGCTCGCGCAGAGCGCCGATTACGCCGCCCATCTCTTTATCGAGCTCCACTGGCGCGCCGGTCATACGCTTGGCCCCTTCGCGCGTGTATTTGAAGTAGCACACAACTTGCAGAGGGACGTCGGCCGTGTAGGGACCTTCCATGCGCAGCTTCATGGTGACGTCGTTGGGAGCGGCGAATGAGACTTCTTTGACAGCTTGAAGCTCGGCGCCGCGCGCCCCCGT
The DNA here is from genome assembly GCA_035687365.1 of Planctomycetaceae bacterium. Lineage (GTDB taxonomy): Bacteria > Planctomycetota > Planctomycetia > Planctomycetales > Planctomycetaceae > DASPSM01. The sequence continues at coordinate 11,267 of DASRXU010000571.1, forward strand.
CGAAACGACGAGCAGAATGGCGCTTGCCAGCAGCCAGTTGCGGATTTTCATGGGGTGTCCTCGTTGATTTCTCTGTGGCGGAATGAACTGGTGCCGAACGAATCCGACCGAAAAAGCGCCTGTGGCTCAGAATGCAAAACAATCGCAGCCGATGCCAAATAGGGGCTGGGGCGTTCCCTGCTCCTTTTTTGGATGAAGCAGGGCGCGCCATAGACCGTCGCAGCACGACTGCAGAATGGTGGAGGTCTGCCGATGCGTGGCCGCATCCGCGGGGGCGCGGTGGTATCCGCCGTAGGCCGCCACCGGTGACCACTGAGGCAAAACGGGCAGCGCCGGTGGGGCCAGCGGGGCAAACTCGCCGGCGGCGTACACGGCCCTGCCATCGACAATTGTCAGCACCGATTCGATGGCTTTGATCGCCGGCTCTGGCACCGCGAAGTAGTCGTCAGTCAGAACGGCCATGTCGGCCAATTGACCCGGGGCCAGCGCCCCTTTTTTCGTTTCCTCGCCAGAAAACCAGGCGCTCCCCAACGTGTAGCGCCTCAGTGCCTCGATGCGCTCGAGTCGATTGGCTTCCGGATAGAGCGTTGTTCCGCCGACCGTTTTTCCTGACACCAGCCAATAGAGGGAAACCCACGGGTTGTAACTGGCGACCCGCGTTGCATCGGTGCCGGCACCGACGGGCAGCCCCATCTGGAGCATCTGTTTGACGGGCGGCGTGTGGCTGGCAGCCGCGGCCCCATAGCGATCGATGAAGTATTCCCCTTGGTAAGCCATGCGATGTTGAATGGCGATCCCGCCTCCCAGTGTCCGCACTCGCTCGAGATTTCGCTCGGTGACGGTCTCGGCATGGTCGAAGAACCAGCGCAGGCCGGCAAACGGAATCTCGGCATTCACGCGTTCAAATACATCAAGAAATCGGCTGATCGACTCGTCGTAGGTGGCGTGAAGGCGGAACGGCCAACGGTGTTGAGCCAGCAATCGCACGACTTGCGTCAATTCCTGTTCGAGCCCAGCGGCCAGATCGGGCCGCGGCTCGAGGAAGTCCTCGAAATCCGCCGCTGAGAACGTCAACATTTCCCCCGCGCCGTTCATCCGATAAAAATCGGTGCCGGCCCCAGGCTTGGTCATCGTCACCCATTTGCCGAAGTCGTCGAGCTCCTGCTCGGGGCGTTGAGTGAAGAGGTTGTAGGCGAGTCTGACCGTTAGCTCACCGCGCTGATGCAGGTCCTCGACGACCTTGTAGTCCACGGGATAGTTCTGAAATCCGCCGCCGGCATCAATGGCGCTGGTGAGTCCCATGCGGTTCAACTCGCGCATGAAATGGCGCGTCGAGTTCATCTGTTGTTCGAGCGGAAGTTTCGGACCTTTGGCTAAAGTGGTATACAGAATCATCGCGTTGGGACGGGCCACGAGCAGCCCGGTGGGGTTGCCCTGTTTGTCCCGTTGGATTTCCCCGCCCGGCGGGTTGGGCGTGTCCTTGGTGTAGCCACAGGCTCGAAGAGCCGCCGCGTTCAGCAAGGCGCGGTCGTAGAGATGAAGCACGAACACCGGCGCGTCGGGTGCGGCCTCGTTGATCTCGTCGAGCGTCGGCATGCGACGTTCGACGAACTGGAGCTCGGTCCACCCGCCGACCACTCGCACCCATTGGGGCGGCGGCGTGCGTCGCGCTTGCTCCTTGAGCATTCGCAGCGCTTCGGCCAGCGACGGCACCCCGTCCCAGCGCAGCTCCATGTTGAAATTGAGTCCGCCGCGAATCAGGTGTAGATGCGAATCGTTCAGCCCGGGAATCACCCGGCGTCCGCCCAGGTCGATGCTCTGAGTCTTGGCGCCGCGCAGGGCCAGAATCTCGGAGTTTCTGCCCACCGCTGCTACCCGTCCGCCGCTGACGGCCAGCGCCTCGACTTCGGACTTATTTCGATCGAGAGTCGTGATCTTGCCGTTGTGAAGGATCAGATCGGCGTCCATGAAATGTCCTCGCTGACAATCGCTCACTTCCCGGAGAGAACGCGACGCTCGCCGCCCTCACTTGCTCCCGCCCTTGGCGACGTCTTGCGCTTTCTGGAAGCTCTCCATCACGGCGCCGTAGTTGGGCGACACCATCGTGTAGACCTGTGCGATCTCAGCGGCTTCGGGGCGGTTCCACGTGCGGTGGAGTTCGCAGATCACCGCGTTAGCGGTCGTTGGGATGATGCCCGCTTGGGAAAAACGAGCCAAGGTCGTTCGCGAGACCATTTCGCTCGGATCTCCAGAAGCGTCCATGACCGTGTAGACTTTGAATCCCGCCGCTTTCGCATCGAGCGCGGGAAACATAACGCAAACGCTGGTCCACACGCCGCCGATGATCAGCGTCTTCTTTCCGGTTTCACGCACGGTTTTTACAAACAGCTCGTTGTCCCAGGCGTTGACTTCGCCCTTACGGGGCACGTAGACCGCATGCGGCGCCTGTTGCTGAATTTCGGGCATGATCGGGCCATTGGGACCTTTCGGTTCCGAAGCGGTCGTGATCACCGGAATTTTCAATAGGGAGGCCAGTTTCGCGAGAGCGCTCGTGTTGGCCCGCAACTCGGCAACGCTGATGTCCTTCACGGTTTGAAAAAGTCCCGCTTGATGATCGAGCAATAAAAGGAGTGTGTCGGCTGCATTCAGCAGTGCTATGCCTCCGTCCGGAGAGTGTTTGATTCCGTCCTGAATCCCGTTCGTGTTCTCTGATGCCGGCATGAGATTCTCCTTCAAAGCGCTACTCGTCGTTGTAATTGATGCGGGTGACGCAAGCCCGTGAGTACCCAAACAGGCGCGACTCTGCAACATATACAGATTCAGGCGAGATCGAAGAGCAGGACCTCGGCATCGTCTCGCCCTTTTAACTCGATTCGTTGTTCATTGACCACGGCGGCTCCGTCCCCCTCGCCGAGCGATTGACCGTTCAGTTCGACCTGGCCGCGCGCAACTTGCACCCAGCCCGAGCGGCCCTCGCGCAATTCGTGCGAGACGCTCTCGTTTGTCTCTAAAACGGTAGCGAACAGTTCGACATCCTGCTGAATCGTCATGGCGCCGTCGTGTCCGTCGGGTGACACGATGCTTTGTAGACGACCCCGCTTATCGGCTTCGGGGAACGACTTCTGCTCGTACGCGGGCGCAAGCCCAGGGCGCTCGGGCAGCACCCAGATCTGCAGGAAGTGCACGGGATGACTCTTCGACGGGTTGAACTCGCTGTGTCGAATCCCGGTGCCCGCGGTCATTCGCTGGACGTCCCCTCGACTCAGCACGTCGCCGGTGCCCAGACTATCGCGATGTTCCAATTCGCCGTCGAGGACATATGTGATGATCTCCATGTCGCGATGGCCGTGGGTGCCGAAGCCGGAGCCTGGTGCAACGCGATCGTCGTTGATCACGCGAAGCGAACGAAACCCCATCTGACCGGCGTCGTGGTAGTCGCCGAAGGAAAACGAGTGACGGCTGTCGAGCCAGCCGATCTGCGTGCGGCCGCGCTGCGAGGCGGGTCGAAGGGTCACCATTGCACTGCTCCTTTATGTGGTTTCCCGGCGTACCGGTTTGTATTTGGTCGCAGTCATTTTGGTGCGTACAATGCATTTGGCAAGAATGCACTTTTCGGTAATGAAGTATCCTCAGAGATACCTATGGCGAAAAAAGCCGTAAGTTGCCCGGCTGAGACGGCGCTGACCATTTTGGAAGGCCGCTGGACACTGCTCATCCTGCGGGCCCTGTTTGAAGGCACCAAACGCTTCAGCGAGCTGCATCGTTCGCTCGCCGGCGTCTCCCATCGCACGCTGACTCATCAGTTGCGGGAGTTGGCCGACAGCGGGCTGATCAATCGCAAGGTTTACGCGCAGGTTCCGCCGAAGGTGGAGTACTCGCTTACGAGCCTCGGCCGAACGCTCAAGCCGGTGATCGACGCGATGCACGAGTGGGCCGAAACGCACGGCCGCTTGGTTAAGATCAAGCGCGGATAAATGTTCAGGTCCGCGCGCTGAATTCGGCCTTGATTGATTCGCAACGCGGGTACAATTTGGCCTGCCGATTTCGCGATCGACCTCATCATGGAGAAGACCGATGCCCAAGATGCGCGCCGTGCAAGTCAGTAAGGCAAAAGGGCCCTTTGAGATCGTCGAGCGTGACATTCCCGAGCCGGGTGCCGGCATGGTCCGAATCAAGGTTCAGGCCTGCGGTGTCTGCCACAGCGATTCGCTGACCAAGGAAGGACAGTGGCCAGGAATTGAGTATCCGCGAGTGCCGGGGCACGAAGTGATTGGGTTGGTCGATGCGGTCGGCGCCGGAGTCGTCGGCTGGACGATCGGGGAACGCGTCGGGGTCGGCTGGAATGGCGGATATTGCGGATATTGCGACGCGTGTCGCCGCGGCGATTTTTTTGCGTGTCAAACGTTTACCCGCGTGACCGGCGTGACAGCCGACGGGGGTTACGCGGACTACTTGCTCGCCCTGCCGACGGGCCTGGCCCGCGTTCCCAAGGAGCTTGCTGAAATCGATGCCGCGCCGCTGATGTGCGCCGGCGTCACGACGTTCAATGCGCTTCGGCACACGGGAGCGGGGCCGGGCGACGTCGTCGCGATTTTCGGGCTTGGCGGTCTTGGCCATCTGGGAGTGCAATACGCGGCAAAGATGGGATTCAAAACGATCGCCATCGCGCGCGGACAGGATAAAGAAGCGTTGGCTCGCAAGCTTGGCGCGGTGCACTATATCGACAGCCAGGCTCAGGATCCGGCGGCCGAGTTGGCCAAGCTCGGCGGTGCCAAGGCGATCCTCGCGACGGTCACCAGTGGCGAGGCCATGAAGACTGTGGTCGGAGGACTGGCGGTCAACGGAACCATGATGTTGATCGGAGCCGCCGGATCGATGGAGATCGATCCGGTGTTCCTGTTGATGGGCAACCGTGCCGTCAAAGGTTGGTATTCGGGGACATCGATGGACTCGCAAGATGCCTTGCGATTCAGCTCCCTGATGAGCGTTCGGTCGATGAACGAGGTCTTGCCACTCGAGCGCGCTAGCGAAGCTTATGAGCGGATGATGAGTGGGAAGGCCCGCTTTCGCGTGGTGCTGACCACCGGAAACTAGCTCCCAGCCATCTAGGTGCAATTACTGAGGCCTTTGGGGCGTGTCAATAGGCTTGGTGAATTTCTAGCTTTGCGCAGTATGTAAGGGCTTGAACCGTCTGCTGAATTAATGTTCAATCCTTAGTTCGGTTAATTGCGTTCAGCCATACTGCCGCGAAGCTTATCCCCAGTCCTTTGGCCTTGCTTCTCGTGCGAAAAGGGCGCTACCCGGCACCTTACGTGTCGCGTCGCCCTTTCTATAACGCCCGAGAAACTCAGGTCTTGCCGGAGTTCAGGATGTTTTTTGCGAAACGGGCCCGGAGTCTGCGCACTCACTCGACCAACACGCTCAATCAAAAGAAGCATTCGCGCCGGCGCAATCGACCGGTTACGGGGCTCATCCCGGGACCCATCTGCTGCGGGCCCAGCGTCGAAGAACTCGAGGGCCGGCAGATGCTCTCGGCCTCGGTCATTGGGACGCACTCTTTCCTCGCGACGCCCACTTATGTGATCGGCTCGACGATTGGCCCGACACTCACTCCCGCGAGCCAAGTGAATGTCCCCGGGTACAACCCGCAGCAGATGCAGACGGCCTACGGCGTCAATCAGATTCGGTTCAATGGGATCGTCGGCAACGGAGCCGGTCAGACCATCGCGATCGTCGACGCATTCGACGATCCCAACATCATCAAAGATACCGCTACGTTTAATACTCAATTCGGCTTGCAGCAGTTCAACGTCGCGGGTGGTCCGACGTTTCGAGTGCTCAACGAAAATGGCGGAACGACGCCGCCCTCCACCAAGGGTCAAGACTGGGACGTGGAGGAATCGCTGGATGTCCAGTGGGCACACTCGATGGCGCCGCAAGCCAACATCATCTTGTTCGAGGCCGACACGAACCTCAACAACGATCTGTTTCAGGCCGAGATCACGGCGGCCGACTTCCCGGGTGTCACCGTTGTCTCGAATAGTTGGGGCGGCGACGAAGGCTCGGGCGAAACTGGAGCAGATGGCATTTTTACAACTCCCGCCGGACATCCGGGGGTCACGTTCCTGGCTTCGACGGGCGATGACGGCTCACCCGGCGGCTATCCCGCGTATTCTCCGAACGTAGTAGCCGTCGGCGGAACGAGCCTGCAACTGCAGCAAGATGGGACGTGGGTCAGCGAGTCGGTGTGGGGCGACGGCGACGGAGCCACCGGTGGTGGAATCAGTCAATTTGAGGCGCAGCCCAGCTACCAGGTCAACAACGTCAATAATCTCAGCACCACCAAGCGCACGATTCCCGACGTCGCAGCAGAAGCCGACCCTGAAACTGGCGTACTTGTTTACGACACATTTAGCCAGCCCGGCTATCTTGAGGTCGGGGGTACCAGTCTCGCTTGCCCGCTCTGGGCTGGCATGGTGGCCGTCGCCGATCAAGGGCGCGCGCTCGCAGGCTTGCCATCACTCGATGGACCCAGTCAAACCCTGCCGACGCTTTACCAGCTCTCCAGCTCTGACTTCCACGACATTACGGTTGGCAACAACTTCACCTTCTCGGCCATGCCTGGCTATGACCTGGTCACGGGTCGCGGGACACCGATTGCGAATTTGCTCGTTCCGGCGCTCGCCGGCTATGGCACGGTTGCGCCAATCGTGAATGCCCCGCAAGGCCAGGTCGTCGCCGAGAATAGCTCGTTGATCTTCTCCGCGGCCAACAACGACGGCATCACCACTACGGATCCGTTTTCAGCTGGCAGCACCGACTCGCTCGCGCTCTCGGTCTCCCATGGTACGCTCACTTTGTCATCCCTAACCGGCTTGACGCTCACCGGATTGAACGGCTCCCCGTCGTTCACGGTGAGCGGAACCATTGTGAACCTCAATGCGGCCCTCAACGGCCTGATTTATCAGCCCAATAGCAATTACACGGGGCCCGATTCGCTCAGCGTGTCACTCACCGATCCCGGCGAAAATCTCGTTGGTACGGCCACCGTGCCGCTCAGTATCGTGACGTCGACGGGTCCCAAGATCACCGCCCCCACGCTGGCTTCCGTGAGCCAAAACGCCTCGCTGGTTTTCTCCCTGAACACCGGCAATTCCATTACGATTCTTGATAACGATGCCGGCGGTAATTCCGATGCGGCAACGCTCTCGGTGTCGAATGGGACGCTCACGCTGGCGTCCATCACCGGACTGACCTTTACGAGCGGCACAAATGGCTCCGCAACGTTCACCGTCACCGGAACCGTCGACGATTTGAACACGGCCCTCAATGGTCTGACGTATCAGCCGACGGCCGGTTACTTCGGGGCCGACTTGCTGGCCGTGACGGTTGTCGATCCCGGCGATGACACCTCGAGTACGGTGAGCGTTGCCTTAACGGTCAACGCCCTGGCGCCTGCAATCGGGGCCCCTGCAGCGGCGTCGGTGCCAGTGAACCAAGCGTTGGTGTTCTCGACCGCCAACGGCAACGCGGTCTCGGTGAGCGACCCCAATCTGGGCAACGATTCGCTCGCGCTTTCGGTTGGGCACGGTACGCTGACGCTGGCGAGCCTGTCCGGGTTGACGTTAACGGCCGGTGCCAACGGGTCGGGCTCGCTCACTGCGACGGGAAGCGTCAGCGATCTGAGCGCGGCACTCAATGGTCTGACGTATCAGCCGACCAGCGGCTACTCGGGATCCGATTCACTCTCGGTGTCGATCACGAATTTAGTGGACGGCAAGTCGACTTTGATGACGATCGCCTTGACGGTCGAAGCTGTCCCGACAATCTCGAGTCCTCTCAGTGCAAGTCTGCCGGAGAATAGTGCGTTCACCTTCTCCTCCGCCAACGGCAATCAGATCAATGTGGCCGATTTCGCCGCCGGCAGTAATCCCGACACATTGACGCTGTCTGTGACGAGCGGAAGGCTCACGCTGGGGTCAACAACGGGCTTGGTCTTTACGGACGGCTCCGATGGGACCGCCTCGTTCACGGTGAGAGGGACGATTGGCAGCTTGGAAGCCGCCCTCAACGGTTTGACCTACCAGCCGAATTTCAACTTTACCGGCAACGACTCAATTGTGCTTTCGCTGGCCGATTCGGGGGACAATCTCACCGGCTCGAGCAGCGTGCCGATTTTGGTCAACCCGATTATCCCACCGGTGATCAATAGCCCGGGCACGGCGTCGGTGAACGAAAATGGTGCCGTCGTTTTCTCGGCGACAAACAACAATGCAATCTCGATCGCTGACAATGGCATCGGCAACGGTGCGGACACGGCGTCCTTGTTCGTCTCACACGGCACGTTGACGCTGGGGAATGCCAACGGTGTCTTGATCCTCGCCGGTGCGAACGGGTCGAGTTCGTTCACGATTAAGGGCACCGTGACCAATTTGAATGCGGCCCTCAACGGTCTGACCTACCGGCCGAGCAACACCTACGCGGGAGCGGATTCGCTTTCCATCTCGGTCGGCGACACGGTGGACAGTCAGTCGACCTCGACCAGCGTGACTTTGAATGTCATCGCGCTACCGCCGGCGATCCAAGCGCCCTCGACGGCGTTTCTCAGTGAGAACAGCTCGTTGGCCTTCTTGCCGGCGAACGCCAATACAATCTCGCTCACCGACGCCAATCCCAGCACCGATTCGCTGACACTCTCGGTGGCGCACGGCACGCTCACGCTGGCCAGCGTTTCTGGATTGACCTTCACAGCCGGCGCCAACGGTACGGCCGCATTCACGGTGACCGGAAACGTCAACGACATGAACATCGCGCTCAACGGGTTGGTCTACCAGCCGACGGCCGGTTACGTCGGAGGCGATACCCTGGCGATTTCGGTCCTGGATCAGGCGGACAACGAGTCGGCTTCCACGCATGTGACCTTAAGCGTCAGCACGCCGCCGTCGCCGGCGATTAGCGCTCCCACGACGGCCTCGGCCAATGAGAACGGATCCCTGGTCTTTACGCCGGGAAACACCAACGCGATTACCATCACGGATGCGGCCGCCGGGGCGAACACCGATTCCCTGACGTTATCGGTCGCGCACGGGACGTTAACTCTGGCAACCACCAGCGGACTCACCTTCAAAACGGGCACCAACGGTACGGCGTCATTCACCGTGACGGGAAGCGTGGCCAATCTGAATACGGCCCTCAACGGGCTTTTGTATCGACCCGCGTCGAATTACGTGGGGTCTGATTCGCTTTCCATTGCCGTGACGGATGCCGGAGACAACGAGTCGGGATCGGCCTTCGTGGCGCTCTCGGTCACCGGATCCAGCGCGCCGTCGATTACAGCGCCGCCGGGTGCGGTGGTAAGTCAGAACGGGGCACTGGCCTTTTCTGCGGCAACTTTTAACGCAATTGTGGTCGCCGATTCTGGTCCGGGGAGCAATTCCGACTCCCTCAGCCTGACGGTGTCACATGGGACGGTCGCCCTGGGGAGCACCTCGGGGCTGACCATCGCCGCGGGGGCCAATGGATCCTCTTCGATCACCGTCTTGGGGTCGGTGGCGAACCTCGATGCGGCGCTGACCGGGCTTATTTACGAGCCGACGACGGGTTATACCGGCTCCGATGCGTTGGCCATTTCGATCCAGGACGCGGCGGATAGCCAGTCGGCTTCCGCCAATGTGTCGCTCTCTGTCAAAGCAGGGACGGCACCCTCTATCAGGGCTCCCGCTGTCGTCTCGACGAAGGTCAATCCGGTTGTCTTCGCGACCGGTGCGATCAACATCACTGACAACAGTGCCGGCAGTAGCCTCCAAGAGCTGTCGCTGAAGACCAATTCCGGGACGCTGAAACTTGCCAGTACGACGGGGCTTACGTTCATCTCCGGGGCGAACAATACGGCTTCGATGCTCATCGAGGGGACTTTGGCCAATCTGAATGCCGCGCTGAGCGGTCTTTCTCTAACCCTGACGAGCAAGAGCGGAATCGTAGTTCTGGCCTACGTCGATCTCGGCAATAACCTCTCGGGAACAGCGGCGATCAACGTGGCTGCTCTTGGGTTTACACCCGTGGGCCCCAGTTCCACTCCCGCAACAGGTGGCGGAATTACCAATGCGACGGCCAGTTCGATGCCTCCCGACGCGGAGACTCAATGGAAGGGTTTGACGGCAGCTGTCCAACTTCTGGTCGGATGACTTAGCCCGCTCCGAGTCGGTCCCTTAGGGAATTGGATGGCTGGATGTCGCAGCCTGAGGATGTGTCAAGTCCCACTGTGAATTTTTGCCCGTGCATGGAATCTGGGGGGTTGAATCTTTCGGTGAATTACTGTCCAATCCCCTGACAGTCGATTGAATGAAGACCTTTCACGAAATCGCTTAAGCGACTCTCTCGATCGAGACGGGCGTCTGGGCCGGCACCGTCGGGCCGTGTTCCTTTTCTTCTACGCCGCGAAGTTGCGCGCCAGCTCCAGGAGCCTACGGATGTTGTTCCCTCGACGGCTTACGTTGTCCCGCAAGTTCAATTCGAAGACCGTGAGCCAAAGCAGTCGCTCCCAGCGCCGTCATCGTCGGGATTCGGCGCTGGTTCCAAGTCCGATCTGCTGTGCTCCCACCGTTGAGGAACTCGAGAGCCGCCAGATGCTGTCGGCGGTCGCCACCATGGGCGCGTCGACGCTGGCCGTGCCAACTTATGTGATTGGCGCGCGCTTGGGTTCAGGCATCAAGCCGACCATTCAACCCAACACGGTAGCGCCAATTACCCCGGCCGAAATGCGGGCCGCCTATGGTGTGAATCAAATCTCTTTCAATGGAGTTGTCGGTGACGGAACCGGTCAGACAGTTGCGATCGTCGACGCGTACAACGATCCGAACATCATAGGAGACGCGGCCACCTTCAATTCGCAGTTCGGATTGCAACAGTTCAATGTTGCCGGCGGACCGACGTTCAAGGTGCTGGGGCAAACCGGGACGACCACGTTGCCGACCGTCAACGGGCAGGGTTGGGATCTCGAGGAATCGCTGGATGTCGAATGGGTCCACTCGATGGCGCCCAAAGCCAACATTATTTTGTTCGAGGCCAACTCGAATAGCGGCAACGATCTCTATACGGCCGAGCTGACCGCTGCCGGCTATCCGGGAGTCTCCGTCATCTCGAATAGTTGGGGTGGCGGGGAATACTCGACTGAAACATCTGACGACGGAAACTTCTTCGTCACTCCAGCCGGACACCAGGGCGTCACGTTTCTGGCTTCGACGGGTGACGACGGCACGCCCGCCGGCTATCCGTCTTATTCCTCCGATGTTGTCGCCGTAGGTGGAACCAACCTGCAGATTCAAGCCGACGGCACTTATATCTCGGAGAGTGCGTGGTCCAGCGGCGGCGGCGGAATCAGCCAATTCGAATCGCAGCCCAGTTACCAGGTGGGCAAGGTCAATGGATTGAGCGCTACGCAGCGCACTGTTCCCGACGTTTCCGCGGATGCCGACCCCAACACCGGCGTCTTCGTCTACGACAGCTTTTCGGGCGCGTGGTTTCAGGTGGGAGGCACGAGCCTCTCTTGTCCTCTGTGGGCCGGCATGGTTGCGATTGCCGACCAGGGACGCATCTTGGCGGGGGAGACAACACTCAACGGTGCGACTCAAACCCTGCCGATGCTCTACAACCTGCCCAGCACCGATTTCCATGATGTGACCACAGGTAACAACGGCACGTACTCCGCCGGTCCCGGGTACGACCTGACCACGGGCCGCGGAACGCCGTTCGCAAACCTGGTCGTGCCGGCCCTCGCGGGGTACGGAACAATCGCCCCCAGCCTTGCTGGTCCGGCTACGGGCAGCGTGACAGAAAACAGTTTTCTGACTTTCTCCTCCGCCAACGGCAACCAAATTACGGCCACCGATCCCTTCTCGGCCGGCAACCCGGATTCGTTGACGCTTTCGGTCTCGAATGGAACTGTGACGCTGGGCTCGACCACTGGTTTGACATTCCTGGCGGGTGCGAACGGCTCGGCTTCGTTCACCGTGAGTGGAACGCTTGGCGCCCTGAACGCCGCCATCAACGGGCTGACGTATCAGCCGACAACCAATTATGTGGGGTCGGACACCTTGGTTGTGTCGCTCACCGATGGGGGAGAGAGCCTCACCGGATCGATGAACGTCGCACTGACCGTCAATGCTGTCGCTCCGCCCGTGATTACCGCGCCTGCCACGGCAACTGTCACTGAAAACGGATCGTTGGCCTTCTCAACGGCCAACGCCAACTTGATCTCGCTCTCAGACAACGGAGCCGCTGGTACTGCCGATTCGGCGACGTTGACGGTCTCGCACGGCACGATCACGCTTGGGTCCGCCACCGGGTTGATCGTTTTGGCCGGCGCCAACGGTACCGCGACGGTCACCGTCAAGGGAACGGTCGCCAATCTGAATGCGGCCTTGAACGGACTGGTTTATCAGCCCACGACCAACTACACGGGTTCCGATACGTTGAGTGTCTCGATTGTCGACTCGCATGATGGACTGTCGGGCTCGGGCAGCGTGGCGTTGACGA
>DASRXU010000572.1:0-13857 GCA_035687365.1 Planctomycetaceae bacterium
GAGTGCGGAGCCAGGCTGCAACCGGAGGCACCAAGCAAGAGACAGAGAGAAGCAATCTGTCCCCAGCGTGGGCGCACACGCCGGCTCTGAGCGCGGCAAAGCGAACGACGGCTGGCGACAGCAGAATTCAAGCTTCCATGCCTCTACGTGCCACAGACAGGCGCAATCCCGGCGCCGGGTGCCCGATTCGACGGCACGCCTTGGATAAGCTCGGCAGTCTGATCGGATGGTAATGAGAGAATCAGAGGTGACGCACGGGGGATCGCGCCTAGCCGATCCGAGTCCGGAACGCTGCAAAGCGGCGCAACCTTTGACGGCAATGGGAGACCGAGTGAAGTGGCCAATGCGTTGCTGAATTCGTCGCGCGCGAACGAACGGAGAGTGCATCGCGACGTGTCACTAGGCCCGCAACAGGACCCGCTCGGTGGGACCATCGAGGATCGTTGAGCGTCGTTCGTCGGTCGGGAGGACCAGGATATCGACGCTGTTCCCCTTTTGCTTTCCGGTCGCGAACGTCAAATCGTGAGTCCGCGCGTGGCCTGATAGTTCTCGGCCCGTCGAATCGAGGTACGAATAGCCCACCGCGACGCAATTTGCCTGTGGCCAAAAGAACAGGGGCGAGCCGGCCAATTCGAGCGAGATCAACTTCCCTTGGCCAGGGACACCGTGTTTGAGGAGCTGATACTTGCGCCGCACCCCAAGAATTCCGTACCCAAGAAAGGGAACTGCCACAATAAGCCATCCCGCGATCGAGACGATGACAACAGCGCGCGGAAGGGACTCTTCTGCTGGCTCGAGCCCGACGATGGCCGCCGCGCGGCTCTCCACGTCATATTGAACCGTGACTGGCTCGCCTTTCTTCCAATGTTCGACCTTGGCGACTGACAGGGTCATCATCGAGCCTTCGCGCTCAGAACCATCGACTCGGTACCGAAATTTCACCTGTCGTGGCTCGATCCCGTTCAGCGAGAAGCCGTCGGCCCTTTCGATGCTGACGATTTCCCCCGGACCCTGTTTGCCGGTGGACGCGGCCTGGGAAACCTGCAGTTGATTCACGAACGGGGCAAACACGAAAAGAAACACAACCCCTTGGATCGCCGGAATGACCAATGCGGCGATCCCGAACAGGAGCGATCGCGGGCGCTCCTGCACAGCCAGCCAAAGGGCGCGCCATCCTAAGGTACGCGGAGCTTCGGAAATCATGGCGATCGCGCTCGCGGAAAATGCTACCCGCGGCGGCACGTTACGCCGCAGAGGATTAACTACCGGTCGATTTCGCCCATCACGATGTCGAGCGAGCCGACGATCGCCGGGATGTCGCCGAGCAAAAAGTCTTTGCAGATGGGGGCGGTGATCGAGAGGTTGCAGAAGCACGAACTCTTGGCCCGTGCGCGGAGTGGGTTCGCCTCTCCGTTGCCGATGACGTAAAAACCCATCTGTCCGCGAGGGCATTCCGTTTCGAGATAGACTTCGTCCTTCGGGAGCTTGGTGGCCATCTTGTAGGGAATACGGTAGCTCCCTTGGGCCGTCGGGTACTTGGCGATCGCCTGTCGCACAAGGCGGATGGCTTGCACGACTTCGAGCATTCGCACGTAGAAACGGCACCAGTTGTCGCCCAGCACAACCTCGGGCGGGGCCTCTTTGAACGGAGCGACGATGACGTCGAATTCAAAGCCCTCGTACATCTTCGTGTAAATCGGATCGCCGTCGCGGCGCAAATCCCAATCGACGCCGCTCGCGCGGAGGACGGGCCCCGTGCAGCCGTAACTGATCGCCATCTCAGGCGAGAGGATTCCCAAACCGGCGGTGCGCTTGATGAAGATCTGGTTGCGGGTCAGAAGCGTGTGGTATTCCGTAATCCGCGGTTCGAGCCAATCGAGGAACAGGCCGACGGCATCGATCCAGGAGAGGGTCAACTTGGGTGACTTGCCCGAGAGCGAAGCCAGGCCGGGCGGAATGGTGATCTTGTCGGGCAGGTCGTGCGTCGCGCCGCCCATCGTGAGATAGCTATACGTCAGCCGCGCCCCGCAGGCTTCCTCGAAGAGATCGAGCACAATCTCCCGTTCGCGGAAGGCGTACAAAAACGGGCTGAACGTGCCGAGGTCGAGGCCGTAGGCGCCCATGCCGACCAGGTGACTGGCAATCCGGCCCAGCTCGGCGATCAGCACGCGCAAGACAATCGCCTTCTCTGGCACCTCCATCTTGACGAGCTTTTCGACCGCCAAGGCCCAACCGAGATTCATATTCATCCCGGCCAGGTAGTCCATGCGGTCGGTGTAAGGAATCCATTGCGGCGGCGCCAGGTTTTCGCCGATCTTTTCCGCGCAACGGTGCAGATAGCCAATGTGAGGCGTGACTTCGTGGACGACTTCGCCGTCGGTTCGCAGCAACAGCCGCAGCACGCCGTGAGTGCTGGGATGCTGCGGCCCCATGTTGACCAGCATCTCGTCCGTCCGCACGTCGAATTCGATGACGCGGGGATCTTCCAGTTGCATGCTCATGTCAGGCTCATTTTGATCGTGTGCCACTGCTGAACTTGTTCAGCAGTGTGTATTTCGACCGCCGGCGTGTTCCCATTCCTCGAAGAGCACTGCTGAACAAGTTCAGCAGTGGCACATGGAAAGGTTAGCGCCCCCGGATTTCGTGGTACTCCAACGGCATCTCGTAGTCTTTGCGGAGTGGGTGGCCGACCCAGTCTTCCGGACAGAGGATTCGCCGCAGATTCGGATGACCGAGGAAGCGAATGCCCATCAGATCGTAGGCTTCCCGCTCGTGCCAATCGGCGATGCCCCAGATATCGGCCACCGAGTCGACTTCCGGAATCTCTCCCACCTTGTCGCCCTTCCAGCGGGGCAGCTTGACCTTCAGCGTGATTTTGTGCTTGCGCGGATAACTCGACAGGTGGTACACGACCTCGACGTGAGGCTCGTGACCGTATTTAGGGGCTTTCTTCGGATCGGGCTCGCAGTAATCGACGCCGCAAAGGTCATTCAAGTGGTTGAGCCGGAGACGATCGTCGTCGCGGCAAAAGAGCGACACCTCGTGGATGGCGGCCGGAGCCACTTCGACCCAGGGATCGGTCGCCTCCAGATTTACTCCCGTGATCTTGGCCGCCCCAAACTTGTCGAGCAGCAACTGGTGAATTTCTTGAGCGTTCATGGAACCCGCACTTAAGGGCTGGACGGCTGGCTGGGACAACCTGGAACAACTACGGGCCGCGAGATGACTTGGGGCTGTGAACTAGGCGATGTCAACCGACGGTTTGCGGGACACGTAGCGGCTCGGGAGCGGCGACCCTCGGAGTCCCCGATTCCATCGGGAAGGTCGACCGGCGTGTCACCGCGCGGACCCAATCAAGATCGCCGCGCTTCCAAACGTACGCGAAGCCGACAAGCAGAACGGCGAAGAAGACCAGGATATCGAAGAAGCTCAAGACAGCCAGGTGGAAAGCGGTTCCCGAAGTAATTGGGGTCACCGCAACCGACGCGGGTGCGTTGAGTAGCTTTTCGGTGATCATGGCCCGGGCTTCGGGATTGATCCGCGGGTCGGCCAACTGCGTGGCGCCGGCGTAGATCAGGGCCCAAGGAAAGAAGAAAGCGACTTCGACGTCGAAGATGATGAACAGCAGCGCGACGACGTAAAACCGGAGGTCAAACTGGATATAGCTCGATCCAATCGTCGGCTCACCGCATTCGTAAACAGCGACTTTTTCGGCCGTCGGGAGGTTCGGGCGCACGAACCAGCCGATGATCAGGGGAATGGCCAGAAGAACGACGGCGACCAGGCCGAAGATAATGAAGTGCCCGACGAGATCTGTCATGGATCTAGAGTGGCTTTCGGTGCCCGGGCGGGGAGAGCGAAGCTCCTGCTGAGCGGCCTCGTTAGACGAAATGTAAAACCGGGTCAGCGGGAGCTTCGCCCTCCCGAACGCTCACTTCTTGTCGCCACCTTCACCGGGCTTGGGGCCGCGGACCGAACCTTCCAACAGAGACTGCCGACCGGCGAATCCGGCTTCCAGCTCATGCCAGAACGTAATGTCCCCCTCGCCGAGCTTCCAGCATAAATAGGCTTCGCGACCCTCGATCTGCGTGAGGAAGTCGATCAGGCCGATTTTGGCATCCTTCAGTTCGACGCCCAAACGACGCAGCTCGTCGCAGAATTCCTCGAGGCGATCGTTCTCTTTCTCGATCTCCTCTTCGATCTGCTGGACCTCTTCGTCGTACGGGTTGTCCTCGTCCCGGCGATGCCCGGGGAGGCGACGGATTTCCTTGAGGCGGTCCCGACGTTCCTCGATCTCGTTCTTCAACCGAACGATGTCGTCGACGATCGCACGCACCAAAGGCAACATCGCGTTGGCTTCGGCGACGGTGAAGTATTTCTTGCTCGCAGCAGTGTTCATGGCTATGACCTCGCGGTTGCCAATCCCAATCAATGCTCGCCCGCAGACGGCTCGAATTCGAAGGGACTCGGCTCCCCTTGCACCCAAACCGGCTGATACAAAACTTTAGACTCGGAAACGGCTGTCGGGTTCAGTGTCGCCTGGCCCCAAGCCACCTGCAGGGGAAGTTTCGCGTAATCGACGATGCATCCGTCCCGGCTATAGCAACTGAGGTCAAAATTCGACCCCATAAAGATGCAGTCGACGGGACAAGGGTCTACGCATAAGGCGCAGAACATGCACTTCGTATAGTCGATCGTAAAACCGTCGATCCGAAAGCCCTTGCCCACCGGGGCCTTTTGTTTCTCGATATAGATGCAATCGACCGGACAGGCGACCGCACACTTTTCGCAGCCGATACAGGTTGTCAGGTCGAAGCGGTGAAATCCGCGATACCGAGGCTTCACCGGAACGGGAACTTCCGGGTACTCGTAGACTTCCGTGAAGGTCCGCCGGCGATACGTCTTACCCATGATTCCAAGGGTGACAAACAACCCCTGAAATATGGTGACAACCGCCACCCAGACGTTTCGGAACCACTGGATCATGACCCGCCTCGAGATCCTGTCGGTGGGTCACGTCCGTTTTCAGTCGGACGACGGCCCACCCTCTGCTTTAGGGCACCCTCACTCGAAAAGAGTCCGGCAGTCAAAGAGCCGGCAGTGGGGATAACTTGTCCGCCCCAAAAGAGCCGACTCCCCACCTTACTCTCATCGACATTCTCGCACGCGGATGCGGGCGATTCTCGCGCAAAAATCCTTGAAACTTCATCGAATTATAGGACGCTAAGTTGCCAACGCAAGGGAGTCAGAACGCGTCGATTCTGCGTTCGTTCGTCATTTGCTGTGCTCTTTCGTCGCCGATTTTTGCACGCCACTCTCATCAACTCTTCAATCACCTCTTCGTGAACTCGACCAGCCGGCGCAGGACCTCCGAGGCGGCCCCCGAGTCGATCGCCGCCGCTCCCGCTTTCACCGCTTCGCGCGGGTCGTTGCTACGTCCGGCCGCGATCAGTGCGGCAGCCGTGTTCGCCAGCACAATGTCCCGCGCCGGTCCGTGCTCGGCGGCCAGCAGGCGTCGGATTCGTTCGGCACTCTCCGACGGAGAGTGCGCAGAAAGATCGGTCACGCGACACTCCGCGAGCCCCAATCGTTCGGCCGACCATTCGCAGAGGTCGACAGTGCCGTTCTCAACGCGTAAGACTTTGGTCTGCCCCCAGAGGCTCACCTCGTCGAGTTCATCGTTGCCACAGACCACCAGCGTCCGCTTGGTGCCGAGGCGGGCGGCGGAGCTGGCGAGTTTTTCGGCGACTGCGTTTCGTCCGGCCCCCAAGACCTGGAACTCGGCCCCCGCGGGATTGGTGAGCGGACCGAGCAAGTTGAAAATCGTGCGATAGCCCAATTGGCGACGGACGGGGATTGCGTGTTGCATCGCGCCATGGACGAGCGGCGCGAAACAAAATCCGACGCCAATTTCGTCGATGCAGCGCGCCACCCGATCGGGTGTGAGGTCGACACTAACTCCCAAGGCCTCGAGTACGTCCGCTGACCCGCTGCGGCTCGAAAAGCCGCGGTTCGAGTGCTTCGCCACGGGAACGCCGCAGGCCGCCGTCACCAGGGCCGTGGCTGTGCTGATATTGAAGGTCTGGAGTTCGTCGCCACCGGTGCCGCAGGTATCAAGTAAGCCGGTGCGGTTCGATTTGATCGCCGTGACTCGCTCTCTCATCGCCCGGGCCGCGCCGACGATCTCGTCGACGGACTCTCCCTTGAGTTTCAGCGCCGTCAACAGCATTCCCAACCCGACGGAAGAGGCGTTGCCATCCATCACCTGCAGCACGGCGGCGTGCATCTCATTTTCCGTGAGGCTGCTCTCCCGCAGCAGAATTGCGATCGCATTGTGAATTGCGTCGGCCATTCTTAGTTTTCTTTACCGCGATCAGGAAACCGATCTGACCCAAAACTCGGGACGCGAGCATGTCCTAGATTCCCCTTTCCATCCTAGCGGCGCCTGCGCAGCGGGCGATAGTCGGGGCGGCGGCCGGTTCGGGGGTTCTCACGGCAAACCGTCGCGGTGGGGGAACGCTTTCCGTAGAATGAGCCCGTCCTGCTCCGATCGACATCAAGGAGCAGTTCGCGTGGCAGCGGTTACCCCCTTGCCCACGACGCCAGAGCGGACCGGAAAGGATCCCCATTGCCGCAAAAGCTCATCATTGACGCGGACCCCGGAATTGGCGATGCGCTGGCCATCGCGCTGGCGCTGTTCGATCCGGAGATCGATCTGATCGGCTTGACTGCGACGGCCGGCTGCGTGACGGCGCGGACCGCGACGCGTAATGTCCAAGCCATTGTCGAGATGTTGGACCCGCTCAAATGGCCGCGTCTCGGCGGCCTAATGTCCGATGTCCCCGTTGAGGCCCCGCCGCTCGATCCGGCGGGCGACATTGTGATGAAAATCAACGGGCCTTCCGGGCTGGGTGATTTCGACGTGCAAGTCGCCGACCTGCATAACATTCGCGATCCGGCCCGCGTGTTAAGCGAGCTGGTGAAGGTCGCGCCGAGCGAAATCACGTTGTTGACCCTGGGCCCGCTCACCAACGTCGAGCGAGCCTGCGATCGCAATCCGGACTTTCTCTCGAACCTCAAGCGGCTCATCTGCCTGGGTGGCGCGGTCGATGGCGGCGGCGACGTCACGGCCTCGGCGGAGTTGAACATTTATTGCGACCCCGAGGCGGCCCGCAACGTGTTGCGCCTGCCCGCTACCAAGTCGCTGATCCCGCTGGAGATCAGCCGACAAGCCGTGCTGATGATGAGTCAAATTCAAAAACTCTTTGACGAGGCGGGCAGTCGTCGCTCGAAGTTCTTGAACAACATGCTGACCTACGCCTTCCGCGCGTATCACGAGCACTTAGGTCGCGAGGGTTTTCCCCTGCGCGAGGTAGTGGCGCTGGCAGCGGTGACGCACCCCGAACTGTTCGAGAGCCGCCGCCTCGCGGTCGACGTCGAAATCTCCGGCGAGCTGACCCGCGGAACGACTGTCGCCGACCGACGGATGACGACTCCCGTGCATCGCTTGAATATGGAAGTTCCGGTTCGCGTCTCCGAAGCCGGCGTGCTCGACTACTTCCAAAAGACATTCGAACTGATCCTCGGATAATGTCTGCCCCCCGCCTCGACCCCAACCCGACTGAGGCCTCCCCATGAAAACCGTCCTGTTGCATACTGCGTTTTGCCTGCTCATCATCGGAGGTGCCTCGACGGCGCCGGCCGCCGAAGGTCGAGAACGCATTTACCTGGGCACTTACGGTCAGGGGCCCAAGGACGGGGTATTTGTCGCCGAGTTGGATTTGGCAAGCGGGCAGGTCAGTGAGCCACGCTTCGCGGGTCGCGCCGCGAATGCGTCGTTTGTGGCCTTGCATCCCGATCATCGACACCTCTACACGGTGGCCGAAGTGTCGTCGCTGGGAGGCCGCCGAACGGGCGGGGTGATCGCATTCTCGATCGCGCCGGAAACGGGGGCCTTGCGACAGATCAACGAGCAGGAATCGGGCGGAGCCGGCCCGTGCCACCTGGTTGTCGACAAGACCGGCAAACATGTGCTGGTCGCCAATTACGAGGGGGGATCCGTTGCCGTGCTGCCCATCGACGAGCGCGGCGGCTTGAAGCGGGCCTCATCGATCCAGTTGCACCATGGCAAAGGCCCGAATCCCGCGCGGCAGGAAGCGGCCCACGCACATTCGGTCAACCTCGACGCGGCGAATCGCTTTGCCTTCGTTGCCGATCTGGGACTCGACAAGGTCTTCGTCTATCGGTTCGACGCGGCCGGCGGCAAGCTGTCAGCGAACCAACCACCGACGGTGAAGACGACGGCAGGGGCCGGACCGCGGCACCTGGCTTTCGACCGCACCGGACGATTTGTTTACGTGATCGATGAACTCGACAGCACGATCACGACTTTCTGGTACGACGCCGAAAACGGCACATTGTCGAAAATCCAGGTCGTCTCGACGCTGCCCAAAGACTTTCATGGCGAGAACACGGCTTCGGAAGTGGCCGTACACCCTTCAGGAAATTTCGTCTACGGAGCCAATCGTGGGCATGACAGCCTAGCGATCTTTTCTGTCGACCCGGTCAGCGGCAAACTAACCCCCGAAGGGCACGAGTCGACCCAAGGCAAGACTCCGCGAAATTTCGCGATTGATCCGACTGGTGCCTTTTTGCTGGCGGCCAACCAGGATTCGGATTCGGTCGTCGTCTTCCGCATCGATCCGACAACCGGCCGCCTCCGGCCGACCGGTCAACGGCTCCAGGTGCATCAGCCGGTGTGCATTCGGTATCTGGCGCTCTAGTCGTCTCGGCTCGTTTGCTACGAGTGAGCGGCGCGCGGCCATCGTGTCTCTGCCGGCGCCATTCCAGGCGGAATTGCGCTCAAAACACAGCATTTCGCTGTGTTTCTGGCTTTGGCACAGTCGTTGCTTTAGTCCCCGGTATCAGTGAATTCCACGCGATTTCACTTTGAACCTCACTCTGGGAGAGAACAATGGACAACCTCATTCATATGGTTCCTGTGGTTAGCGCGATCGGTTACTCGCTCGTCTACTTGCTCGCCGGCGGCGGGGTCTTCGGCGCGTTCGTGATCTTCGTGGTCGCGAAAATGCTCGGACAGTAACACAGTAAGGCTGCACACACAGACGACGCAAAATTGGTGCAGGAAACGGAAAGACGAGGGCGCTAGTCCGCCCTCGTTTTTCTGTTGGCAGTCAGCGCTCACCGCGGATTTTCGGAATCACCGAGGATGCGAATCAGATCGGTTCCGTAGTCGGCGAGTTTCTTGTCGCCAATTCCCCGAATGCTCCGTAGATCATCCAAGGTCGTCGGCCGGTGACGCGCCAAATCGCGGAGCGTCGCGTCGCTGAATAGAATGAACGGCGCTTGGCCGCGTTCGGCCGCTTTGTCCCGGCGAAACTGCCGCAGCACTTCGAAGACTCCGCGATCGACGCCGTCCCACGAATCGTGGGCCGCCTGCGACGCTTTGCGGGGCCGCTTGGTCGGCCGCAACAGTCGCGGCGTCAGCTCACCCTTAAGCAGCCGCCGACCATCCCGCGTGATGGTTAGGACGTTGTATTCGCCGCTCTTCGCCAAGAAGCCTTGGCCTACGAGCTGCTCGATCCACACGCGAATACTTTTCTTGTCCTCCCCTTTCAGAATCCCCCAAGTGCTGAGTTGGTCGTGCGCGTTGGCGAGAATCCGCTGCTCGCGGGCGCCAGCGAGGACTTGGGCCGTGTAATCGCCGCCAAAGTTCTCGCCCAAGCGATGCACGCACGACAAGATTTTTTGTCCCAGCACGAGCGGTTCCTCGGCCAGATCGAGTTCCGCCAGGCAGACGTCGCACGCGCCGCAGTTCTCGGCTTCCAGATCCTGACCGAAATAGGCCGTGAGCACGCGGTGCCGGCAGGTCACTCCGTTGCAATAGCCGTCGATGGCTGACAACAACGCGACGGCCGCGTTGAACGCGGGCTCGGGCAGGTCCTCCTGCATTCTTCGCCAAGTGCGAAAATCGCCGGCGGAATAAAACAGGCAACATTCGGCTTCCAATCCGTCGCGGCCGGCGCGTCCCGACTCTTGCAGGTAATTTTCCAGCGACTTAGGAGCCGCCGCGTGAATCACATAGCGCACGTCGGACTTGTCGATTCCCATGCCGAAGGCGACCGTGGCGACGATGATCTTCGCTCGATCCTTGATGAACGCATCCTGATTAGCTTTGCGGACTTCGTCGGGAAGACCGGCGTGATAGGGAAGGGCTTTGCAGCCCGCGGCTTGCAGGTCGGCACACAGCTCTTCGACGTCGGTGCGGCGAATGCAGTAGACAAGACCTGCGTCGTCCGGATGGCGGTCGATCACTTCGCGCACTTGCCGCCTCAGGTCCTTGCGAGGTTGCACGCGGTACACGAGGTTCGGCCGGTCGAACGAGCCAATCAGGATCTGTGGTTCCCGCAGTTGCAGCTCGCGGACGACGTCGTCACGCACGCGACGAGTGGCGGTTGCCGTGTAGGCGTGCACCGCGGCCTTGGGGAAGACCTCCTTCAATCGCCGTAGCGCGCGGTATTCCGGACGAAAATCGTGACCCCATTCGCTGATGCAGTGCGCTTCGTCGATGGCGAAGAACGACACGTTGGCTGCCTTGAGAAATTCGAGCGTGCGGTCTGTCATCAACCGCTCGGGTGACAGGTACAGAATCTTCACGCGGCCCGAACGAATCTCCTCAGCGACACGCCACTTTTCGGCGGGTAACAGCGTGCTGTTGATACAGGCGGCGGGCACTCCGCAGTCGCCGAGGGCGTCGACCTGGTCTTTCATCAAGGAAATCAACGGCGAAACAACGACGGCCAGGCCCGGCTGACAAAGAGCGGGCGCTTGAAAACAGAGTGACTTGCCGCCTCCGGTCGGGAGGACGACCACCGAATCGCGGCCGGCGACGACGGCCTGCATGGCCTCCGCCTGCAACGGCCGGAAGGCATCGTATCCCCAGTACTTCTGCAGGATGCCGCGCAGCTCATCCCTGGGATGCAGTTCGTCCATGGGATTGAGGTATAGCCGGTCGTTGCCCCACCGCTCAACGCTTGGCAAGCGTTTTGCAAATCACCGCCTTGTGTCGCGAATCTTCGAGGTGGGAATTCACACCATGATCAAACCGGTTCAAAAGCGCCTGATGCTAGAGGGCGAGAAAGAGCCGGCCACTTCGGCCGCCGACTTCTTTCCACGCAAAATGACCCTGCCGACGCTGAAGAGGGCGGCCGCGGTTTGCGAAGGCTGTCCCCTCTATCGAGACGCGACGCAGACCGTATTTGGCGAAGGTCCTGCCGACGCGCAGTTGGTCCTGGTCGGAGAGACGCCCGGGGATCAAGAGGATTTGCAGGGGAGACCGTTCGTTGGCCCAGCCGGTCGGCTGCTCGATGAGGCGATCGCGGAAGCGGGTCTCAACCGTAAAGAAGTTTACGTCACCAATGTTGTCAAGCACTTCAAATGGGAGCCGCGGGGCAAACGGCGGTTGCACAAGAAACCGAGCGCCCGGGAGATGGCCGCTTGTCGTCCGTGGCTGGATGCCGAGATCGACCTCATTGAACCCCGCGTGATCGTCTGCCTCGGGGCGACGGCCGCTCAAGCCCTCTTAGGCCCTACCTTCCGAGTCACCCGGCAGCGCGGCCAAGTGTTGAAAACGGCCCGCGGAGCGAAGGCAGTCGCCACCCATCATCCTTCCGCGATCTTGCGCGCGCCAGATCCAACGAAACGGGATCGAATGCGACAAGAACTGGCCGCGGATCTTTCGATCGCGGCCAGTTTGCTCGGGCAGGGTGATTGAGCAGCGTTTCTTGGGGCGACGATCCTAATGGGGCAGGATCGTCCCCCACCCCGCTCATCGCTGCCCGATTTGTCGGTTGGCGTTAATCTCTCTTTCACATGAAACGTCAGGGCACCGGCGTACGCTGGCCGGTCACTAAGCTAATCAGGAACAGAACGATAAAGACCACGAACAGCACTTTCGCGACGGCCGCGGCCGTACCGGCGACCACGCCGAACCCCAGGATCGCGGCGATCAAAGCGATCACCAGGAATGTGATTGCCCAACCCAACATGATTCGCTCCTTTGAATTGTGGCCCGCTGGTCAGCGGTTTTTCACTGTTTCGCAGGTTTCAAAGTTTCGCGGGCTCCGTCCCGAACACCGCAGCAGATCGAGATCCGCAGATCGAGATCCACTGTGGCATCGACTCCGTCCAATCTTGATTCGCGGGAGCAAGGGCTCCGCGGTGGCTGTCGATTTACGGAGGCACGCGAGCGTCCGTTTGCGAGTAAGCGATTCGCAAAAGGCGTGCCAGCAGGCCGACCCGGAAACGCTCTAACCGGTTGCTGAGGAGCTTCCGCGGCGGTCGCAACGACTTCGGTTGCGAACTGTCGTACACATTGCAGGGCTCGTGGGCCCGCCTGCTGGGGTACGCAACTTGCTCTACCCCTAAAACGAGTCACGGATCGAATCAACGCGGTGAACTCCGCGAACCCACGCTGGCAGAGCCAATAACCATGTCCGAGCAAGAATCTCCGAAAAGCTCCTCGAATCTAAAACTGAACCCAGGACTGAGTGCTGGCGCCCGCAAGATCCTCAGCCAACACCCCGTCGGCACCGGCTTCGGTTCGACCCTGGGAGCAGCTGTCGTCAGCGTCGCCGCTGGCGCGGCCGGTGCGGGCAGTGTGGTGGTCTATACCTGCGTCGCGACGGGCGTCGTGCTAGGCGGGTGGGCGGGGCACGCGATCAGCAGAAGGCGGTCGAAACAGACCGATGCCGAGGTCCTGCGACGTCGCAATCGCACCATTCGTCTGTTGAAAGTCACGCGGATGTTGCGGCGCAAGAATGTCGCGTGACAGATCCCGCGGTTACGACGGGGCAGCTATTTCGCCGTGCTCCGTGGCCAACTATTGAGAGAATCGCCATGAATCAGGCACTTGCCCGGACCGCCCGCCGCGTTTTGACTGGAGGGGTCACCACCCACCAGACGCCCTCGATCCGACATCGATCTCGTACGCGTTTTGCCGGAATCCCACTTGTTGAGGTTGCCTTTGGGCCAAATCGCAGCCGCGGCGAAGCACACGGACACGCCAAAGCGATGATCGCGATCGGTGATCAAGCCACCGGCGTGCTCGCGATCGGAGGCTTGGCCCAGGGCATTGTAGCCGTAGGCGGGCTCTCAGAGGGACTCATCGCCGTCGGCGGATGCACCTTGGGTCTGTTTGCGGCGTTGGGTGGTGTCGCAATTGGCGCCTTTGCCGTGGGTGGTGTCGCTCTGGGAGCAGTCGCGCGGGGCGGCGTCGCCATTGGAGGCGTCTCCGCGGAAGGGCGTGAAGCCGTCTCGCCCTATACTTGAGCGCCGCTACGACTCGTTCCCGGAAGTCAGACTTCGACGGGTTGCGCGGCAGCTAACCGCTCCATCTCGGCCGTGTCGATTCCGATCTGCTCGTAGAGACCGCAGTGGCCGGTCAGGCCGCGCCAAATCAGCCCCGATCCAATCGCGGTGGCTGCCACGCCGCGCAACGAGCGCAAACCACCCATTGTCATCAAAATCGTTCCGCCGGCGATGACGGACGCCAATCGCTCCATCTGGCTCACGTTCGTCTGGCAGCATGCTTGACCGGCTCGTTCCGTTGACGTCTGCATGACCTACTCCTTAATCGAGGAATTGCCTGGGATCGCGACAAGTCGATCGTATGCACGCTTCGTGCCACGTTGCGCGCGACGCAACCGTGCGCCAGCTTACCGCCGCGGAACGCTTGAAGCGAAGCAACTCAACGCGGACGTGTTCGTCCGTGGGACGCATTGATTCCCGAGCGACCATCGGCTTGCCTCACACGCACTCAACTCCCAAATCACGCGA
>DASRXU010000573.1:0-23658 GCA_035687365.1 Planctomycetaceae bacterium
GTCACTTTCAGGCACGTGATGCATTGGCCGTGGTGCATCACCTTTTGGTCGAGGACGCGCAGGTCGCTTCGCAGCTCGCGGCGATCGCGTTGCGATTCTTCTTTGAAGCCTCGAAACGCTTCGACGAGTTGATCGATCTTCACTTCGGAACGGTTTGCGAGCCGGTCGATCCGCTGAAACCAGATCGCGAAGGGAATACAAAACGTGACCGCCACGCCGGCACAGGTGCCGATCGCAATCCAAGTTTCGGCGTTCACGAGTCAGTCGCTGGGCGCATGAAAAAACCCGATCTCAGGCGTTTCGTTCGACAAACCTGAGCCGGGCGGCGCAAAAAGAAACGAGCGATCGCCCAGCACAGGGTTGTCGGCGTCCGCTCGAGCAGACGCAGCTGCTTGGTGTCCGCCGTTAGGCGGTAACGACCAAGCCAAACACAACTCGTCGGCGTCTGCCGCTACGGCAGAAACTGCCGACGACAGACGCGACCTGTGCAGACGATGGCTCGCGTTAAGCGACTTCTGACCCTTTACGGGCCTCCATCGATCTCTTGTTATCAATCTCGATCAGTCAGATTCCATCTTCTCATATCTGGTATTTCGTTCAAGAGGAGTTTCTTGAAAATTCAGGTATCGGCATAATATTAAGTTTTGAGTGGGTCGATTAGCGGAACGGCGGCGATCGAATCATTGACGCAGGTTTGTGATCTCTCGGTCGGATTGCACTGGGGACGGGTGGCACTGGCGGCTTGTCCGCCGGTGGTCTTTCGACCCCAATACCGAAACACTGGAGCGGGCGAGCCGCCAGTGCCACCCCAGCAGATCTCTGCAGGCTGGGAAATCTCCGCTAATATCTGGCCGCGGCGGACGAACGACCGGCATCCCCGCAGGAACTTTTCGTTCGGTCGGGCACCCCCCACCCGCCAGGAGGCCACAAATGACGTCCCAATTGCTCGCGCGACCCGTGGCATTTTGCTGTCTGTTCGCTGCACTGGCTTCGCAGACGGCCCGGGCCGAAGACCCCGCCACGTTGGTTCAGAAGGGGTTCTACCTGCAGGTTCACGAGGGTGACCTGGCGGGGGCAGCGGCCGCGTTCGAGCGAGTTGCTTCCGATTCAACGGTGCCGTCGGCGCTGCGGACCGAGGCCCAGACCCGGCTCGCCCAATGTCGCGAGGACCTAGCGTCGGCTGATTTGGCCCGGCTCATGCCTCCCGAGGCGATCGCGTATGTGGAACTCAGCCGTCCGGGCGACCAGGTAGTCCGCCTGGCGAAAATGATGGGCCTCGTCGCTGCACAAGGGGCCGCGCCGGCTGCTGCTGCCGAGGGACAAGCGGTACCGGGCATTCCGCTCGGTCCTGGAATGGTCTTTCCCTCCAACTTCACACTCAGCCCGGCCCTCGTCGCCGAACTCAAGAAGTTTCGCGGGGCGGCTCTCGCGATCACGGGACTGGATGATCGGATGCATGACGTGCCGGACGGCGTGCTCGTGATCCATCCGGGAGATAGCGACCTGGTGCGCGGCTTGCTCGAAACCGCCGTGCAGTTGATCGAGCCGGCCAAGCCGATCGGCAACTTCAAGACGTATCGCTTCAAAGAAGGGGCGAAGCAGTTTTGGATCACCGTCACCGCGCGGCTGTTGATTGCCGGAACCGATCGTGAGGCCGTGGCCGCAGTCGTCGACCGGCTGGGAAATCCGAAGGCCGCGAGTTTGGCGACACGTCCGACGTTCCAGGCGCATGATGCCGATCGTCACAATCGCCTCGTCTTTGCCTACGTCGACGGGCACGAATTGGCTCGCCGGGTGAAGCCGATGCTGAAGGGCGGGGACGCGGCCATGGTGTCGACTCTGCTCGACTTGGATCACCTCGAATCGCTGACGTTCGCCGCCGGCGTGACCGACGACAGCGTGCAGCTCGTCGCGCGAGTGAACCTCACGCCCGGGCATCACAACCTGCCTTACAACCTGATTCGCACGGCACCGTTCACCCGCCGATCGCTGGCATCCGTGCCGCGCGGCACCGCGGCTGTTGTGCTCCTCGGTTTGAATCCGGCAACGTCCGCGCCGGCCACCAATTCCACGACGAAGCCCAACGGACCCGTGGAAGTGACCGGCATGGATTTGGGGCGCGAGATCTTTGCCAACGTCGAGGAGGTCGCGATTTTTGCTCTGCCCACCGTCGCTGAACACGGAGGCCCGCACGCTCACATGCCCGAGATGGCCGCCGTCTTCGCCGTGAAGGACGCGGCCAAGAGCGAGGCGATCTGGAATCAGATCCTCGCGATCGCGTCGCTCGTGGGAATCCACGACTCGAAGCCACGCGACGTGACCATCGACGGAAAACGCGGCGAGCAATATCAGTTTCAAGGGATGCCACCGATCGTCGTCGTGCGTGCAGCCGACCGAGCCTTGATCGTCGGCACCACCGGCGCGGCCACCGCGGCCCTGCACGCTAGCGGCGGCAAAGAAACGATCCAGTCGGACGACGCCTATCGCAAGCTGCTCGCCCAACTCACACCCACGAGCAGCAAAGCCGTGCTCGTCGACGCGGGCCGCGCCGTGCAACTGGCGGGCGCCCTCCATGCCGGCGGAAACTCCTCCGAAATGGCGATGGCCGCCGTGGCCTGCAAAGACCTGCGAGTCTCACTGGTGACGGACGAAGCCCCCAACTGTTTCACCGTGAACATCGAAGCTACCGGCCTGCCGAACGTCCCGTCAGTCATCAAGATGGTCGCCAGTCAAATGGATTCGGGGAAGACAGCGATGGCACCCCAGCCAGGCCCCAAACGCGCGAAGCCACCTCAGAAACACCGAGAGCGGGCCGAGAAACGGCCGACGAAGGTGAGCCACTAACGAAGCAGCGGCAGAAACCCTCTCCCATTCCGATGGGAGAGGGCAGGGTGAGGGGTCTTGTTTTTTGTGCACGCGCCATTCAAAGGTAGCCCCCAGGGCGGCCACGGCATAGGGCAGGACTCATAAGGGGCCGGTAGCAGGTGCAGCGACAATCTCCAGAGACGAAGCCAGCACCTGCAACACACCCACGGCGTTGAAGGCAAGCAGGAAGTGCTGTCGCACTTCGTTGGGCATGATCGTTCCCGCTTCACGGTGCCGGGCCAGCCAGGGCGAGTCGTGCACGATGTAAGCGCGGTCGTCGCGATGGTCCGCTGATAGGGCCGCGTCTCCAACGTCCCACGAGATCGCGACGACGTCGTGGAAGAGCAGTTCAACGAGTTTCTCCTGCCAATCGCGATACGAAATTCGAGCCCGATCGTTCGCCAAAGTGATCTGCGGAGCCTCGGCATCGGCCGTCGAAAATGGCAGGTTCAGAGGCGCGTAGTGCATGCGATGCTTCCATCGGGGGCGAGCAAGCTCTTTAAGGGACCTCGGGTGGGAAATTCAAAAGCTGCCGAACTTCTTCCGTCGGCGGCCTCTTGAACGCGAACGCCGCGACTTCGAAGTTGCCGGTGCCGTTGTAGACGATCGGAAATCCGCAGCGGACAAGCATCGCTGTCAGCGATTTCTTCGTGAAGCCCGTTTTGTGGGCCCAGAAGTCGTTGCCGCTGCGTTCGATTTCGGTGCCGAGGCCGTACAACACGTCGCGGACCGTGATCGGCCCGGCCGGCGATTGGTAGAGGAGATCGTCGATATCGAGGCCCCGCTTGACGACGGTCTGCATCAAGTCGGCCAAATCGGGCACTCGGATTTCCGCGAAGCCGTCCTCTTTGAGCACGTGTCGAAAGCCGGCCAGCACTTTGGGCACGTCGTGGCGGAAGTAGTGCTCGAGGTTGTGGCTGCAATACACGGCGTCGAATTTCGCCGCGGGCAAACTCGTCAACTCGCGCGCATCGCCAACCAGGT
Source organism: Planctomycetaceae bacterium (assembly GCA_035687365.1). Taxonomy (GTDB): domain Bacteria; phylum Planctomycetota; class Planctomycetia; order Planctomycetales; family Planctomycetaceae; genus DASPSM01. The sequence continues at coordinate 3,850 of DASRXU010000573.1, forward strand.
CGGGGCCGTCCCGAGGATCGATGTCGAGCAGAATGTGCTCCCATCCCTGATAAACCGGCGGCAGCGGGATCGTCTTACTTCCGCCGCCGACGTTGAGCACGGTCTTCATGATGCATCCTGCAACACGTCGGGCTATTGCTCATCCTCGGATTCACTTGCCATGCCGTTTCGGTTTTGGCGGATCGGGTTCCGTGAAGACTTTGGGGGCTCGTTGCCGGGCTGATTTGATGGCTTCCTGCACGCCACTCGAAGAGCCGCCCAAATAAAAAGTGTGTCCGATATTGAACGGTTCCAATTGTTGGTGCGACGTAAACAGCACGACCTTTTGCTTGGTGCCGTCTTTCGCCGTGATGGTCAGGACGCCGAGGCTTTCCCACTTGTCCGGGTGGGGGTCGATGTGATTTGGCGTGAGCGCGTTCAAAAACTCTTCGAAGTGATCGAGAATGTCGAACTCGAGTTTTTTCCCATCGCGACCCGGCGGCTGTTTGTAGTGCATCTGTTTGACGTTCGCCGCCTCGGGCAGCGGCGAGTCGGGCGCCGACGTCGCCAACTCGGTCCGCGCGGTCTCGTCCGACGGACGCGAGCAGCCAATCCCCAGCAGGACAATCAGCAGAAGCAGACAGCGTTTCATATGGCGGCCTTACCGGTCGATGCAGACCGTTGTTGTTTCGAGGGCAGGGCTCAGAGGCTTAACCACTGAATTGTCGGTGGGAGCTGTGTCGCTCATCAAGCGACAAAGCAGCGCAGGGCGATGAGGAAGAGTGTAGCAAAGACCGTTCTTTGGCCTGTTTGGGGCAGCAAAGGGTCAGCCGTGTTTTTTGATCCACTGCCAGACGTACCACTCCTTCAAATCGTCGAGCGGCGGTATCAAGTCGCCGACGAGATTGATCGGCGCATAAAACAAAGTGAGCGCGTAGGTAACGGGGTGCGTGGGGTCGCGTGGCAGGTAGCCGCGATTCACCAGGAAACTGACCGGTCCCAGACTCAACACGTAAACCAGCAGCAAAATCGCCGTCCAGAGCGGCCACTTCCAACTTCGCCGTTTTCCTTTCGGATGGTTGCTCATCGGTCATTCGCTCTAGTTGCTCCGCATCCACGGCACCCTCATCAGGACGGCGGCGACCAATCCGCTGACCGCCCCTGCAACTGCGGCGTGCATCAAGATTGACGAGTGTGGCAGCAGGTTTGTGGCCAACATTCCGCTGCCCACGCAAAGACAACCAAACAGCACTGCCTTAAGCATTCGTCGCGTGGACATGATCATTTTGAGATCCTTGGCAGTCACCGCGTGACGTTGATGGAGGAGGGGCTTGCTGAGTCGCTTTCGCCAGGTCGATCGGGTTGCGGTGCGAGTTGGGTTGCTGATTACTCTTTGTTCTCGGAATCCGTGTGCGGGGTGGGACGTCCGACGATGTGAGCACGCGTGGCCTACCCCAGGATTTTGAGCGCCTCCGGCACGGGTATGGTGAACCAGCCGGCTCCTTCCTTGTCAAACGCGTTTCGCCATTCGTGGTACCCCTCCAGCGACTCGGGCAGCACGGCGTCGGTTCCGACAAGTTGGAGCACACTCTGATCAATGGCCGCTTCGGCAAACGGCATGTGCCCGACCGTTACGGGGATATTGGTGACAGCCACGTGCACGATCGTGCCCGCACCTTTCAGCGATTCGACGCGAAGGATTTTAAGCAGCGCCTGCGGCGAATCGGGACTCTTCAACGACCAAACTTGCCCGGGTTTGTATCGCGAGGCGTCGGTGACCACCGGGTCCGGGATTCGGAAAGGGGCACGCCGTCGTCGCCGGCCGCGCCAGAAGGCCCAAGACGCGACTACCAAGATCAGGACAACGAGAAATAGGCCAGCAACTTGCACAACAGCCATGTTATTCGCATTTTGCCCGAGCTCGGTCGATCGTATCAAACATCAAATCGCGGAACGACGAAAAACGCTGCCAGGTTTTTCCGATGCGGTCGTGACAGAGGACGGTCGGGTGGCACTAGCGGCTTGCCCGCCAGTGGCCTTTGCGCGACATCCCCAGCGTGTGTCGTAGTCGATTTCATTGGCACACCAATGCTGCGAATTGGCACACTAATCGATCTGCCAACAATTCATGGCCTGCCCGACGAGTTGGGTTAAGCCAAAGACCACTGGCGGACAAGCCGCCAGTGCCACCCGCCACTGACTGAAGGCCTGAAGGGCCGAGATTCTAAAGCCCGGGGCGGAGGTCCGCCGGAGCCCCGGCTTGGATGAAATCGCGGATGACCAAGGCCTGAAGGGCCGAGACAATGTGTGTGTGCGAAATGTCTGTGTGCGAGACGACGCGTTCTGATCCCGCACCGGAAATCTGTCTCGCCCCGTTGGGGCTTCGGATGAAGGGCGTGTAGGCGCCGCGATCCCGGGCCTTCGCTGCGCTACGACCCGGGCTTTAGAATCTCGCCCCGTTGGGGCTGGGGTCGGCCGGGTGTCCGAACTGGCCAACCATTCATGGTCTTTCCGACGAGTTGGGGTGAGTCGAAGACCCTGAGCCCAAGACCACTGGCGGACGAGCCGCCAGTGCCACCCGATCGGCTGAGGCGTGCACATTGTCGGCTGACGAGTGCATGGCTGAAGGGACCTATAACCCGAAGGGTAGCGACACCCGCCAGCCGGCCAGCCAGCGTAACAGGCAGAACACGGCGAACAGAACCGCGACAACGACAAGGGTGTTCAGCAGCAAGGCACCGATCGATTTCATGCGTGGTCCCCGATCGCGATCAGCGGGCCCACGACTGATCAGGACATTCGACCGAAAGAAGTTTCGCGAAGCGTTCAGCGCTCCCCAAAGACCGGAGCGTAAAGGAACTCAGCCGGCTTAGGAATGCCGATTCCTCAATGTAAAAGCCAAGCGGCGGCGAAGAGAGTGATGAGACGGACGGGCTAGAACCAGCGCTGCCATAAGGCCGCGGCCCGGAAACGAGCACGCCGAGTGATTCACGAATCGTGCGGGGGGCCGTCATCGTTGCTCGGCCTAGCGGCTTCCAAATCGTTGTCGACAGGACGGACACGTGCCATCCGCAGTGACGCACACTCTCATCCGGCAGTGGGGGCATTTGACGATTTCGCCCGGCAACGCCTCGATCACCGAATCCAGGTCCTCGTGAATAACGTCAGGTGCGGGATGAGCGTAGGTCTCTGTCTCCCCTTGTGGACCCGTTGGCATGCCCAAGCAGAGGAGGTACTGGACCGTGTTGCTGAGAAGATAAATCGGCGTCACAAACACCGAAATCATTCCCCACCAGCCGAGAGTTGAATTGACTAACGTGTATTTCCAAAAGACCTGATGTACGCATTGCTTGCAAAGGTGGCACTTGGTGGACCGAGGGAAGCGAATGACGATCGCCCCGATGTTCTGATAGAAATTCACAAGTTTTGTCGGAGCTTCGCTGCCGCAGCGTTGGCAAATCATGGTCTTCCTCCGTGAGGGAAGCGGCGGCTCAAACTCGGCTCCGTCGTGTCGAGTGCTTTGGGCGATGATACCGCGTCGCTGACAGAATTCGAGTGCGGGGCGTCGCGCTGCCGCTTGCTGATTGGGTCAGAGCCTCGTCTGAAGGCCTGAAGGGCCCAGACAATATATGTGTGCATGCGAGACGACGCGTTCTGATCCCGCGCCGGAAATCTGTCTCGCCCCGTTGGGGCTTCGGACGAAGGGCGTGAGGGTGACGAGATCCCGGGCCTTCGCTGCGCTACGACCCGGGCTTTAGAATCTCGCCCCGTTGGGGCTTATGAGATGTCCGACGAGGGCGAGACGGCGCGAAGGGGGTAGAGCACGCAAGCATCGTAGTCGACGACCAACTGGGCCAGCTCAGTATCCCAACTTGAGATCCTGGGCCTGTGCTGCCAGCGCATCGGTCTGCTCACATCGCCCCATTGATCGTATTGCGGAGATGACTCGCTCCGAGACGTGATCTTGCGTGCAGGTGGCAGGAATTGCTAAAAGGCGGCGCCTTCCAGAGCAACCTTTAGCCCCCGTCTCCCGCTCCCAGCACAATCGCGGGCAATGGAAGGAAGCCGATTCTCCAACTCAAACAAAGGAGCCACGAGTGTCACGCCGAACCATTAAGCGGGCTGCGGTGATCGTGTTGGTGCTGCTGTGTCTTGCGGGAGCCTACAGCGCTGGCGTTTATCACGGTTCCTGGCGCGGCGCAGAGGACGGCTTCAACAAGGGCTACCTCCAAGGCCGTAAAGGGGCAGTACGGGAGACGATTAAGGAAAAGACCGACACGAACAGACTGTTCCTACAGAGTTGAAGGGCGTCAATCGCCCCACCCGATTTTCTCGGCAAACGCTGGACTTTTTCGGCAAACGCGACTGTCTAGGCAAAGTCAGATCAACCTGGGCAGCGCCCACTCGGCGGACGAAGCAAAACTCAGCGGGCGAAATTATGCGACGATCTCTTTGGCACGCCGCGTTGGTCCTGGTGGCCGTTAGCTGTTTGTCCGGCTGCTTCTCGTTTTGGAGCAGCAGTTCCAATCGGTCCTACGATGTGGATCTCGGCAAACTCGGATCAGGCGAGCAGGTGATCGCGTCGCCGAATGAAGGGAAGCCCTGGCAGGGTGATGCCATGGAACACTCGTGGGGCTGGTAGCGTCGCGGTCTGCCGAACGCACACACTCGAATTACGGATCAGACGGCCGAGCGACATCGTCTTCTCTCGCCGGCTGTTCTTCAGTTCGAATCTTGCGGATCTCATACGTCTCGGTCTCGACTTCCAGGCGCACGGGTTTGCCGGTGCGGTTGCGGATTTTGGCGCCGCGGAAGTGGAAGGCTTCGCCCGAGAGCAGGTTGACGACCTGGCGGACCTGCTGGAAAACGCTCATCGTCGGGCGGCCTCCGTGACGCTCAGCGCGCGGGCGAGGTGGGGGATCAGCGAGTTGGGGGCGACGGCGGAGGCGTGGCTCGCGATCCGTGGGCGCAGCGATGCGGGCAGGACGCGGGTGCGCTCTGCGCGGGCCGCGATGGCTTCGTAGGCGCGGCGGAATTGGGCCGCGTAGGTCGTGCGATTGTCGGTTGCCAGGTCGGCAATCCAACTTGGGCCGCCGCACGAGTCGACCGCCTGGCAGACGAGCGGCGGCAACGCGCGGCGGAACTCGTGCGGCGCGTAGTAGGGCGAATGGTGTTGCAGTGCCTGGATCACGAGCCAAAACGCTTCGTCCGCGCCCAACAAAGTCCCGTGCTGGTGATCGCAGGCCAGCTTGCGAATGGCGGCGATGCTCGGGAAGCCGCTGTCGACTTCGGCGAGCCAGCGAGTGATCGCGTGGTCGAGGTCTGGCAGGGGGATGTCGCCCAGCAGTTTGTGCCACATGATCCAACCGTCCGCGTCGAGCGATCGTCCGATGGCCGAGAACAGGCCGATCATGCGCGTTCTAAATTCCGCGAAGTCGCCGCTCGGCTTCGTCGAGGCTGTTGCGGAGCTGATCGGTTTGTCGGTGGCGGCCGTCGGGTTCGTAAAGGCCGGTGTAGTTCGAGGCGATGCTGTGCTCGATGGCGTCGATCGCACGGCGCTCTCCTAGTTTTTCGAGTTTTCGCAGCAAGGTCGGCAGGCCGGTCGCGGTGTAGGCCTGCCGCTTCTCGCGCTTGTAAGCCAGCCAGTCTTGCACCGCCTGGCGAAAGCCTTCCGACTGGAAAGGCAATCTGGGAATGAGATCTGGATACAAAGTGTGTAAAGAAAAAGAGAAAGCTCCCCCTAACCCCTCGTCGCGGACATTGCTCGGACAATGACCGGACGATCGTCGGACATTCCGACTTTCCGCCTCTCTTGCTCGGGCGTTGGTTTCGCGCGTCATCCGTCGTGAGTAAATGGTTTGTGTCGCGTCGGACGAGTACACACCGGCGTTTTCAAGCTCCTGCAACAGCCGGGAGACGGTGACGACTGAGGAGCCGACCGAGACGGCGAGCTGCTCAGCGGTCAGGGGTCTGCCGTTTGCGTGTTGGAGGTAGCCCCGGCGGGGTGCCTGATCCATTAACGCGAGCATGTCGATCCAGAGGCCACGCGCCTCCAACGACACACTTCGCACGCCGGCATCAGCCAGCCAGTGCGAGAAAAACCACTTCGTCCAAAGTTGCGGCTTCCCGGCCACAGAGAACCTGCATTCACAAAGTTGGGGGGGAGCGTTGTGTCCGCCCGAGTGATTTGGGTTGGGGAGCAATCTTGGAGCCGCGACTGTGAAGGAGCGGGCTATCACGCGTCGAAGCGAGCGCAGACGGTGATTTCTCACAGTCGTGGGTCGGAATCGGGATCCTTGGTTTTCATGAGAAGGCACTGCTGAGCCGAAGCGTCTCAGCAGTAGCACACAGACAACTTCTTGGGTCGCGATCGAGAGTGAGCAGGACCTCAACGCGCTTTTCGCGCGTCATAGCCCGCTCCCTCACGGTCGCGGCTCCAAGTCTTCGGAGAGTTCGACGATTCACGGATCGCTCGTCTCCTGACGGGTGGTGTTCTCGTCCGGTGGCGCAGATGACGTCGCCCTTGCGGCAGCCAGTTCGGCCCGATCGAGCAGACGGGTTATCGTAATCGGCGGCAAATGCCACTTCTTGCTCAGCGTTTGCTTCGACAGGCCGTGGTCGTATTCGTATTTGAGCTGCAGCAGCTCGGCGTCGAGTAGCGGCACCGTGCGCGCGGTGCGGCGGATGCGGCCCTTGGCGTAGGCGTCGCGGACGTTGTCGGCAGCGGTTCCCAGCCGGAGATGAGCCGGATTGCAACACCGTCTCACGTCGCAGGTGTGCATCACGAACAAACCGGGGCTCGGATTGCCGATGCAGAGACGAAACGCGACTCGGTGCGCTCGGCAGTACGAGCCGGCCATAGAGAAGGCGCCGTATCCGCACGTGTGCAGGCCGGCGGTCCACACCCAGCAATCGCCGTTAGGGCCGTGCCCCGGTGTCTTGTCGACCTTGGACCAGAATCGTTCTGCATCGCGTTTCGTCGGAAGCCGCATGTTTGAATCCTCTTCACGCACTTTTTCGAACGGGACGAGTCGGGCGAAACGGCCGCGACTTGCGGAGGCTTGCGACCGCCGCCTCGAGCGGAATTTCCACTTTGTCACCGGGCGCCAACTCGCGGCCGGCCCGGCTTGGTGCCCATACCAATCGAGCCAGTGGCCATCGAGCCGGTATCAATCGAACCAGTGGCGATGTAGCTGTACCACTCGCCGCATTCGTCGGTCGGCTCGGTCGTGAACAGTTGATGAGACTTGTCGCCGCACCGATCGCGGCAAATCCAAACTCGACGTGCCATGCGCGCAATCTCCTCGCAGGAAAAAGTTGGGTGTAAAAAGAGAGCCGAAGTTCTAGCGCCTCGACCCGCTCGAGTTCACGCGTTGGGTGCCATGCCCACGGCCCGGCGTGGGCATGCGGTGCAGGACATGCCCACCCAAAGCTGTGGGCATGCCACCCGTGCGACGTCGAACGTGTCGACTCGTCGCATGGTCGGACTCATCTGTTTCGTCGGGCTCATGCAATCACTCTACTGACGCTGAGCAACTCGTCAACGAGTTTTGGCCGCGGCGCGCGCGTTCCAACGAGCGCGCGCTGCGCTGGTGTCGTGGCCGCATTGTCACGGTGTGGCGCTGGTGTCGATTTTGGATAATTTTGAGAAATTTTTGAGGCGATGGCTGTTTCGCGGCAGGCGCGCGTCGATCGCCCTGCGTGAGGATGTTTGGGAATTCGCAGCGAAGAGGGTCGGCCGTCGAGAGCCCCGCCATGGTCGACAGAACATAGCCCAGGGCGCGAGCCCTGGGTAAAGATGCCGAAAAATTGCGGCAAAGCCCCGTAAAGGGCGACAGAGACATCCGATGGCTTGTCGAATCTCTGTCGCCCCTTGCGGGGCTCAAATTCCCTTTTGTCGAACCTGCTAACCCAGGGCTCGCGCCCTGGGCTATGTTCTGTCGCCCCCTTGAGGGGCTAAAGCGCACGGCTGAGCGAGCTCAGCCGTGGCACCCGATCGGATACTCGAGCATCCTCTCGAGCAGTGTGGGCGAGTTGTTGTCTGGCTGCGGCTAATCTTTGCTGCCAGAAGTTTTTCGCGTGGCGCGGGCGGCTTCGATTTCGCGAATAATGGCGGCGGCTTCCTCGGCTTGCGACTCGGCGACCAGAATGCGGGGCGATGCCCACCAGATTGGGTTGAGACCGCGGTTCGCCGCGAACGATTCCTCGGTGATTTGCGTTGGAATCCCCGCAGCCTCCAGCGTGCCCTTCACCAAATGGGCCGCGATGTCATTTTCCGCGCGGTAGATTTCGACGAATCGTGTGTCAGCCATGGCATCGCTCTCCGAGTCGAGAGTTTCGAAAGGCGTCCTCACCCCGACGACCCTCTGGCGGTTTGCCGGGGGAGGGAGATCGGCGAAACATTTCTCCGCATTCTATCCGGAAAAACAACGCCACCAGGAATAGGCGGCAAGTACCGCGTGGACCGAGAGGTAAAACCAAAAGAACAGCGGGTGCTCCGAGCGTTCGATCCATTGGAGAAGTACACGCTGTGAGCCCTCGTCCACGTAGTAGCCCACGGTTTCTTGTCGGTAATACTCGTACCCAACGAACGCAGTCAGTGCGCCAAAGAAGAGCAAAGCGTACCACGGCGTTTCGCGTTTTTCGCTGGGATCATGATCGGTGATCAGCCCGACCGGGTGCCCGAGTTCGTCGAACTTCTGGTGTTGAGGGTAATGCGATTGGGCGAACGCTGGGGCTGCGGATGCGAGCAACAAGCCACCGAGTACAAGTAAGACGAAGCGACTCATGCCGTGATCCGATCGGCGGCGCCTCAAGTTATCCAGCAAGTTCAAAATGCGTCCACACCCCGGCCGGATCTAGATACGCACGCGGCCGACGGCTGGATCACGCCGGGATCCAGAATTGTGAGATCGAGTTTTCAGAACCCTCACCTTATTTGTTTCAAATGGGGAAGGGCACGTAGTGCTCAAAGGCCCCTCCGACAGCCACCCATCCGAAGAATGCGGCAAGCGAAGCCCACTCCCAAGGGCCGCCGACAAAGATATAGCGACAGCAGAAATAGAAGGCGATCACCAAGGGAATGGCGTAAAGGATCGTTCCGATTGCGTGCCGCTTGCCATACGCAAAATCTTGGCGATGCTCGCGACTTCCATCGGCCTTCTCAACCACGATCGCGCCCTCACCGCCTCTTGAATCCCTCCTCCCGCGATTGTACCGAGGGCGGGTGACGGCAGGGATTGGCGCGGGGTGAAGAGCGGCTCGACGTCGCAACGGAGCGCGAATCCGAACGGGAGACGGACCCGCAAGACTGGGGCTGATGCGCCAACATCAGGCCAGCTTGCTGCCGTTGCGACGTGAGCACATCAAAAGACTAGTTCACGGCGCGGGTCGCACGCGTGGTCCGGCGACTCGAGTGATTTGTTTTCGAGTTGATTCTTTGCCACACCGCGCCTCAGTTCGAATGAGAATTCACTGGCAGCGCGGCGCGCAACTTGCCAGTCGACGCACGCGCCTGCGAGTTCCCGACGATTTTTTGCGAGCAGCAGCCCCAAGCGGTAATATTTCATGGAAGGCCGCGCGCTTGGCACGTAGGTTCGCGGTTTGAAAGTCGACTGGCTGAACGTCGAGTGAGATTAGAGAACCTTTTGATGCCTGCCACCTACACGGCTTGCCCCACCGACGTCGTTCATGCGCCGGTTGATGTCGTGTGGAAGCTGCTCACCAACTTCGCCGGCTGGGGCGATTTCTACGATTGCCGCGTGATCAGCGTCGAGCCGCCGGGGCCCGGAGTCGTCGGGCAGCGGATGCGTGGCGAGGCGGGACCTCGCTGGCTGCATCTGGGCGTCGCATTCGAGTTCACTCGACTCGACGAGTCGCGTCACAACCTCGAGGCGAACGTCCGCTTGCCCTTCGGCCTCACGGTGCGCGAAGATCTCGACTGCGTGCCGATCAACTCGGAACGGTGTCGCGTCAATTACCACTGCCACTTCGGCTTTCCCGCCGGCTGGCGCGGTGCGATCCTGCGGCGGTTGCTGAATCGAGAATTAACCGATGGCCCAGCCGATTCTTTGGCGCGACTCAAGCGCGCGGCCGAGCAAGCCTATCGCGAAGCCAGCGCGCCGCAGCCGACGGCCGAAACGACCTGAGCAACGGGCCAAGGGAGCGAAGGCCGGCAAGCGCGAGCCCGGGAGCGCGGCCCCGTCTCAATCCAAAATGGAAGGAGACCCCAGGAGATGACGCAACAATTCCCCTGGGGTCTCGCGAGACGGACAGGGAAGAGGATCGGAACACTCGTCCACTGCGTCGGCGTTACAGATTGCCACAGACTGAAATTTGTCTGAGCTTTGAATGAAGTGGCCTCACAGCCGAAATAACCGTCGTGTCGGAACGGCGAAGCGGCGTTTGGAGCCTAGCATTTACACCTAGTTAGTGGTGACCAGGCGTGGTGGATTTGCTTACGCGCACTCTCGCATAACCGCGCGAGGCACTGCTTGGGCCGCGCGCATTAAAAAACCCCGCCGAAGCGGGGCCGGTCAATCACTCACTTTCGTGATTCGTTAATCGCGAGCGTTATCGCGGGGGCATCGCGGCGGGGCCTGTCGGCGGAGCGGCGATTTTCAGGTCGTTTTGCACCGACATCACGGCCGGCTCGAGCATGGCCATCTGCGCGGCCAACTGCCGATCTTCTTCGGAGTTAACGGTGCCGCGCAGGGTGACCGTGCTGCCTTGAACGCTGACGTTCACGGTGCCGAATCGCGAGGTCATCGCTGGCGTATGCAGTGGTGCGGCGATGTTGGTTTGGACGGCCGTCGGTGCGGGCGCCGACACTGTGAACCCAACTTCGATACGAGGCTCGTACCAGGGTTGCGCATCTTTATTCGTTCCGGCTCCGCCTTGGCTTTGGCCGTATTGACCCTGGCCTTGGGTGCCGCCGCTACGGCGCGATCCGCCGCCGCCGCGACCCTGGCCCTGACCGGCGCCGTATTGCCCTTGGCCGCCCGAACGGCCTCCGTATTGAGAAGACGAACCCGAGGAGTAGCTCGAACCGCCGGGTCGCACGCCATTTTGCGCACCGTAACCGCTGGCGCCGTACATTCCTCCGGCCCCCATGCCGACGAGACCTTGGTTCATTCCATTGGCTGAGTTCACGCCGCCGGCCGTCGATCCGCTCGTCGATCCAAACGCGCCGCTCGATCCACTTGTAGATCCGAACGCGCTGGCAGATCCGAAGGCACTAGACGAACCAAAACTTCCGCCGCCTCCTGAAGAGCCGTAGCTGGAAGCCTGCGCGAACAGCGAAGCCGGAGCCGAGATGGCGACAACCAGAGTGCCCAGCCCGATGGAAATCAGCCGTTTGATCATGGTCCCCCCCGAGACACCAAGAGCGAGCTTTTCACACGCAGCGTTCGCGGCACGCGGACTGTCAGTCTCTACAAAGGCATATTCGACCTAATTCTAGCTGCGGCTGTTGTCGTTTCCTATCCGGGAAGGCTCAAAACGGGCGTTGTGCCGGCGTAACTGCCGGGCTTTCTTAAGTTACTTAAGTTAATCGGCCAAGGGATGATTCGGATGAGCGACGGGCTGGGCCGCTTGGAACGCGGCCGCCTGCTGGTTGTTCACAGCGTCGTTGGCGGAGTCGGTCGCCGGCGCGTCCGACGACCAGTACGCGTGCGTCACGGCAGGTGTCGCAGCTTGCAGACTGAACCGACCTGACGGCTGAACGACGCCCTGAGAAGTCGAACCCGAGTAGCCGACGGCATTCGCGGACGCAGCCATCGCGTCGGGGAAGGCACCCGGTGGAGCATTCGACGGTGCTTCGATTGTGTCCGACGTTTGCAGGATCGGATTCGTCTGGGCCGCCGCGCCTGGGACGGTGGAAGCGCGGTTGCGCGAATACCAGTCGTTCAACGCCGCTTGCTGAACCGGAATCACGCCGGGGTATTGTGGGGCGCCCACCTGCGCCTGTCCAACCTGGGGCTGTCCAACCTGCGCCTGTCCTGGCGGCAGTTGCGGGTTTGCGTTTAACGACCCAGCACCACCCGCGACGCTCGCGCTCGGCCACTGTCGCGCGGCCGGCGAACGCTGCGATTGCAACTTCTTCGCGAGGCTGTCGAGTGCCGACGTCTGCACGGTAGGAGTCGCAGTTTCGGGATTCAGCGGCGGCCCTGGCAGAGCGATTGTCGACGAGAGGGAGTAAAGCGGTCGGCACTTGGGGGCGGTAAAGCGAACCCGCAACGAGCAGACGGCCTGATGGTAGTCGTTTCGCGGATAGGGGATGAATACTCCGTACGTGGGCCCGAGCTTCGATGTTTGCAGGTGGGCTGTCCAAGAGGCCCGATCAAAATCGAATTGACGCAGGGGCCGCACCTGTTCCTCCACGGTGCCATGGTCATCGAAGACGTAAATCCGCGCGGTGCCGTCGACCGCCACGGGTTGCGCGCGATCTTGCGAGAAGAAATAGATCTGTCCGGCGAAACCTCGCACAGGAATGCCCTGGGGCCCAGGCCCTTCGGCGGCCTGCCAGATGGCGAGGATTTCAATCGCCGGATGTTCGGCGTCGGCCGTGGGAACCTTTTCGCTCTTCAAGTTCAGGAGCGTCAGGCTGGCGCAACCCGGGGCGCTCAACATGAGCAGGGCGGCCAGGAGTGCGGGAACTTTGTGGCTCCCGCGCTGGCGTGTTCTGAATGACATCATGTCTGGTGAACCTTTCCGAGTCCCTGAGGGAACGCGGTTCGCGTGCTGACCTTCGCCGCGATTTATTTCCCGGTCGCTGCCGCACTCGAGTCAGCATCGGACGATTGAAATGGGAAGTGCGCTGCGCCCGATTGGTCAACTGTCGCCGTTCGCGGGGTGAAAGGCTGGCCGAGCCCTTGCCCGGTCAGCGACGTCGTGCGAAGCGGCTTGAGATCGTGGGCTGACTCCGCCGGCATTTGCGTCGTCGGGATGCTCGGATCATCAAAGTTCGTCTCACGGGGGATCGGCGGCGGCGCGACTCCCGGCCGACCCGGCGACGTCCCCGGTGCCGGAGTTCCCGGCGACATCACCGGCGGCAACTCAGGAGGCAGGGCCTGTTGCTGACCCGAGCGAATCGAAGCCGGCGGCGTGATCGACGGGCCTGCTCCCGGGGCCGGCGGCACCGTGCCCGACGGCATCGTCAACGGCGGAACCTGTTGCATCAAACCATCGGCCGGCGGCTGGGTCGAGAGAATCGGCCCGTGGATCGACTCGGCTTCGTCGAGCATAAAGTGCAGCCGTTCGGTTTCGATCTGCTTGAGCGTTTCGTCGTCGGCGTCGTTACGGATGACGCGCGGCGTCAGGAAGATCAAAAGTTCGGTGCGGATCGTCGTCTTGGTGTCGTAGCGGAAAAGCTGACCCAAGATCGGTACGTCGCCGAGCCACGGAGCTTTACGCTCCACCGTGTCGTCTGAGCTGGTAATCAAGCCACCCATCACGACCGTTTCTCCACTCGCCAGGCTGACCGTCGTTTCGGTGTGGGTGATGTCTTTAATTGGGGACGTAATCGTTCGTCCGGTGACGGGGTCGGTGACGAGCACGACGCCTCCACTGGGGCCGCTTTCGTACTGGCTCTTTTCGATGGTGGCGCTCATCACGACCATGCCTTCGGGCGTGATCCGTGGCGTCACAGTCAGGATGATGCCCGCGCTGTCCTGACGCACGATGGGCGCCAGAGCACCGGCCGTGCCCACGGGGATGAACCCGTTGATAATCGGCACGTTCTTGCCGACCTGCACCGTGGCGCGAGTGTTATCGACGGTTCGAATCATCGGGCGGCTTAGCACGTGGACGCTCTCTTTGTACGACAGGGCCCGCAACAGAAAGCTGACAGACTCCGAGCTGGCCGCTAACACCAAGCCCGAGCCGTAACCGTTCTGGCTCGTGCGGCCCACGCCGAAGTTGGTCAACTCCTGAGTGCCGACCGTGCCCGTGTTGCCGATCGCGTTGGTTCCCAAGCCGTCGACACCCAGGGCCGGGTCGGTGAATTGGAATCCGGGGGCCGCCGTGGTGCTCAAATTAATTTGGTTGGCGACCGTCGTGTTCGTGTTTTGACTCGTGGTCGTCGTGAAGGTCACGGGAGGCGACAGCGTGCTGCGGTCGAACAGCACCGGAGCCTGGAAGCCCAGCTCGATGCCGAATTCGTCGTCGTTGGTCAACGTCACCTCGACGATCATCGCCTGGATGATCACTTGCGTCGGGGCCGCGTCGAGCTTGTCGATCATCTTCTTGATTTCGTCGAAGTAACGCGGCGTGGCACTGAGCAACAGGCTGTTGCTCAACGTTTCCGAGACGATGAACACCTCGCGCTCGAGCAGCTCGACCGTGCTCACGACGTCGGGATCGAGCGTAGCCACGCTGCGTTCTGCCGTCACAAAGTCGCTGATCGCTTTCTGCACCGCGTCAGAGCTGTTGTTCTTGAGCTTCATCACGACGGACTTGTGCTGGTGAGCGTCGGTGTTATCCAAGCGGAGGATGACCGCGTAAATGGCCTGCAGTGTTTCGGGAGCTCCGACGGCGATGATGCTGTTTGTGCGCACGTCGGCTGTGATCCGCAACGTGGTCGGCGACGAGTCGCTGGTCTGCGCGGTTTGGACGGCCCCACCTCCGCCCTGTTGCTGGCCAGCGGGCATGAAGAGCTGATTCAACAGGCGCACGATGGTCGTGGCATCACCGTTGGTCAGTTGGTAGACCTTCACGGTCGCTTGAGAAGCGGTCGGCCCGTCGAGCCGCGTAATCAGTTTGGCAACTTCCTCGAGGTCACGAGGTCGCGCTTGCACGATGACCGAATTGGTCCGCGCGTCGGAGACGGCTTCGACGACCGTGCCGAGTCCGTTGCGGCCTTTGTAGAAGTCGTTCACCGACTTGGCGATCGCGGCGGCGAATCCATGCTTTAGCGGAAAGACCTGAAACTCGGTATCGGGAATCACCGGCTTGTCGAGCTGCATCGTCAGTTCTTTCACGCCCGCTAATTCGGACGGCGGTGCGATCACCAGTACGGCGTTCGGTTTCACGATGGCGTAGAACTTGATCTGTGGTTTCGCCGTCGTCTCGGTGACACGGATTCCGTGCAGATCGGCATAGACCTGGTTGAGTAGCTTGGCGAACGACTCGGAGTTGACGAACTGCAGAGGCAGAATCGTGATCTGCGCCGCCGCACCCCGACCCAAGAGTTCGACTTGGCGAATGACTTTCATCACGGCGTCGACGTCGACTGGGTTGCCGCGCAGAATCAAGATGCCCAGCTCGGGCACCGATTCGACGGTCACTTCCCCCTTGAGGCCTTTGATCAACTCGCCCAGGTTCTGCGTGCTGCCGGGGCCGACCTGCAACGTGGCGCGGCCCGGTGCCTGCTCGGGCGGCGGAGCGACCGGCGATTGGATGTTCTGTGCGACGATTTGATTGAGCGCGGCCGTGACGTTCTTCGCGATCGCTGCCCGCGGTCCGTCAGCCGAAACCAGGTGCAGGCCTTCGTCGGCCGCCGGCTCGGCTCCATCGAGGCAAGCAAAGACGCGGAGCAGGGCGGCCCGCTTCGGCGCGGGTGCGTCGATCACCAGGCGATTGTGTTCCGTGTCGATGCCGACCGTGCAGGCCAGGCGTCCCTTCGAGCTGGGAACGCCCGGTAGGCCGTGCGCTTCGAAGACGCGAAAGCTCGGCAAGTTTTCCGGGCCCGAATCGACCAGATCCGCACGACCTTTGAGGATCGTGTAAAGACGTCGGGCGATCGCCTCGACGCGACGATGTTGCGGAACATACGTGGAACCGGTCGCGTTGCCGCCGGCCGGTTGTTCGCTCGCCGCGCCACTCGCCGACGGCGCAAAGATTTGTTCAGCGCGGGAAGCGTGCGAAGCACCCTCGCTCAGGTTTCCTGGGGACGAATTGGTTTGGGCCGAATCGGCCGACTCCGCACCGCTCGGCGCGGGCAGCAACTCGGGAGCGTCGGCCGCTCTTTCCAGACGGACCGGCTCGATGGCCCGCGCTCGCGGTGTCTCGACGGTTTCTTCCGGGAACGCGTTCGCACTGGCCCGCACAATTCCCGGTTCGAAAACCGGTACCTGAACCTGAGCCGGGGCGACGGGCGCCGGCGGAGTGTCGGTGATCATTTCGACTTCCGCGTGCACGGGCTTACGCAGGTGGCCCGTCGTCGGCCGCTCGTACTCCGAGCGCAGATCGTCCTTGTTGACGACGATCAAAAACGACTCTTGACGAATGAGTCGGAAGTTCGACTGGTCTTCTTCGAGTTCCCGGTTGAGGCAAGCGATGATTTCGCTCGTGGTGTGCTTGGTCCAGTCGCGATATTTCACGGCACCGCTCGGACATTTTTTCATCACCAGCGTCAGGCCGCTCTGGTCGGATAGGCTTTGCAACACTTCGGGCCATTTCGCCGCCATGAAGAAAATGCGAACTTGGGGCGTCGTGTCGGCCTTCTCGATCTTGAGGTCCTGCGCGTCTTTGGGTTGGTCCTTCTCGGGTTCCTTCGCCGACGGATCAGACTCGCCTTTGAGGTGAATCGAGTCGGCCGGGCTGGATTCCGACGCTCGGGCCGGAGTGCCGTCCGAGTTCAGTTCCAGCACGGCCGGCGTATTCCCGCTGCCCGGGGCTTCGTACGCGGTGGCCGAAACCTGCGTGGCGCCGCTCGTCGATCGGCCTGCTGCGGCGTTTGCGGGAGAGGATGTTCCCTGCGAGGCGGCCTCATCGGACGAGTTCGATTGCGTGTGACGCACGAACGAGGGGCTGTTGTATCCCGAACGCAGACCGTCCAGGTTGACCACGACGAGGAATTTGCCCTGCTGAATCGCGCGAAATCCGCGCGGCTCCAACTGGCGATTGACCATCCGCAGCGCGTCGGCGATCGTGTGTTCGCTGGGGTCGGCACAGGTGAAGGTGCCCGGGGGCGAGGACTTCATGACCACGTCCATCCCGCCGTGCTTGGCGATCCGCTTCAGCACGCGGTTCCATGAGGCGGCCTTGAACTCCAGCACGACCCGTCCGTCACCCAGCCCCTTCGGGGCGGCCTTGCTCGTGCTCGGACGCGCGGCCGGTGGAGCGGGATCTGAGCTTGCATCGCTCTGAGCGTGGACGGCCGCTGCGTTGCCGGTCCAAATCAAGCCTGCGACCGTGGCCCATCCTGCGAGACGGATGGCGCCGCCCAAAGACGTTGGCTCGAAGCGCGTAGGATTGCTGACCATTGGCTGAGAACCCCCCTGATCGACCCATCTCAGATTGCGGTGCGGCTTGCGGCTTCCCGCGCAGTCGGCGCTCCGATCCTTACGACCGGAGTTTTCGTTACTATCGGCAAACTCGCGCCAGGCGTTTAGGTTTGCCACGCGGCCGAGCTGGAATTCAGGTTCCAGCCGCCAATTCGCGCCCGAACCGATTCAGCTTCCGCGTGGTCAGCGAAGATGGGCTGGGTTTAACGGCAAGAGCGCGACGAGCCGAGAGCGCAGGCGTGCCGTCAAAGGAGAAAGGGTGACGAGGCAATAGCGCGTCACTCGGCCCGCTCTTTGGCGCTCAGGCGATCGGCCGAGCGTTGCCAGAAGTCGGCCTCAGCCTTTAAGTCGTGCAGCTTTGCGAATTCGACCAGCGACTTGTAACGCGTGATCGGGTCGGCGCGGCAGGCCCACCAGACCTTTTGCGCACACTCGGGACACAGCCACATTGGTGCCCGGTCGGCTTCGATCAGCGAGTTCGAGCCGTTCATTGTGCATTCGAAGGCCGTACAGTGCGGCATGCCCAACATGTGTCCCGTCTCGTGAACCGCGACGAGGAAAGTCCGACGGTAAACTTGACCGGCGTTCGCGCGCTCTCCTTCCAGATTGCCGTAGCGGGCAATCGACCAGACACCGACGCGGTCCGAAAGGCTGGCTTCGCCAAACACGAAATTCCAGCCTTCACCAGGCCAAAGATCCGAGGTCATGAGTCCCAGCACGGCCACCGCATTGGCAGGCCGTCTGGGTTTCAGCACTTTATCGAGCACGTAGCTCGTAAGAATCTGTTCGCCGCCATTCATTCGGCGTGCCTTGGCCGGAATGACGTCGAGACTCAGCGGCCCGAGGACCTTGGTCGGCACATTGTAGTAGCGAGCCAATAGGTCGGCGGTCGCGGTGGTGAGTTTCAGTTGCGCGGGGGTGAACTCGCCGATTGGCTGCACGTAAAACGTCGTGCGAGCCTTCGTCGGGCGGTTCGGATTCGATCGCCGATATTGGTCGGCGGTTTGGCCGTCTTCGTGATGATTCGCCAGCCAATCATTCGGGCCGGGCGCGACCTTCACTCGATGCAGCGGAACCAGCTTGGCGGCGGCGGTCCGGAGCCGTTCTGGCATCCGAGCGGCGGCTTCGGCATCGCCTGAAATTCCGTGCCCACTGAGCAGCACGACGCAGGCGAGAAGCGCCCACAATAAGAACGGTTTGCGAGTCAGTTCCACCATGAGGGTACCGGACCCCCATTCTACCCCGTTCTGCATTTCTACGCGTTGTACGCTCTACACAGTTCCGTGATAGGCGCGATACCAGCGGACGAACTGCTCGACACCCGTTTCGATCGGCGTCGACGGGCGGAAGCCGACGTCGCGCGTGAGCGCTTCGATGTCGGCGTAGGTTTCGGGCACGTCGCCCGGCTGCATCGGCAGGAAATTCAGCTCGGCTTTGCGGCCCAGCGACTGCTCCAAAACTGCGATTAGCCGCATCAACTCGACCGGTTTGTTGTTCCCGATGTTGTAGACCCGGAACGGAGCAAAGCTCGAGGCGGGATCGGGCGCGGTCGGCGACCAGTTCGGGTCGGCGGCCGGAATTCGGTCGGCCACCCGCACGACGCCTTCCACGATGTCGTCGACGTACGTGAAGTCGCGGCGCATCTTGCCGTGGTTGAAGACGTCGATCGGCCGGCCGGCGAGAATCGCATCGGTGAACAGCCACAGCGCCATGTCGGGCCGACCCCAGGGGCCGTAAACGGTGAAAAACCGCAGGCCCGTCGTCGGCAGGCCGTAGAGATGGCTGTAGACGTGGGCCATCAGCTCGTTCGATTTTTTCGTCGCCGCGTAGAGGCTGACAGGGTGGTCGACCGAGTCGTGAACGGCGAAGGGCATTTTTTTGTTCGCGCCGTAGACCGAACTCGACGACGCATAGACGAGATGTTTGACGGTCCCTTTGCCGACGCCCGCCCCGTGCCGGCAGCCTTCGAGGATGTTCACGAAGCCGACCAGGTTGCTGGCAACGTACGCGTGCGGATTTTCGATCGAATAGCGCACGCCCGCCTGAGCTGCCAGATGGATCACGACGTCGAACGGCTCGCGCGCGAACAATTGGGCGACCGCCTCGCGCTCGGCCAGATCGAGCTGGTGAAACGTGAAGCGGGGCTGTGACGTCAGTTTTTGCAGCCGATCGCGCTTGAGCGAGACCTTGTAATAGTCGTTGAGACTATCGAGCCCGACGACCGTATCGCCCCGCGCCAGCAACCGCTGGCTCGTATGAAAGCCAATAAATCCGGCCGCTCCCGTTACGAGGAACTTCGCCACCACGCGCCTCGAATGCGAGTTTTGTTGCACGGTCCGACCGGTCAGTCGCGAGACGAATCACGCATGCGGACGATCGGAACGCATTCCGGCTTCTTTATCGGAGATTTGCCGAATTGCGACAAGCTTCGAAGCAGGGGACGCGTGATTCAAATCGCCGAGACAAGTCTTGGAGCCACGACCGTGAGGGAGCGGGCTATTATGGGTAGAAAGGAGCGTTAGACCCCGCTCCCTCGCGGTCGCGGCTCGAAAAACTCACTACACTTCCGGACCCGTTCACAGGACTCGAATCGGTCCGACGCTCA
>DASRXU010000574.1:0-5419 GCA_035687365.1 Planctomycetaceae bacterium
TGCTGAAACTCTGCGTTGGATCGCGCGTCTCGACCAGCAGCGCACCGCCGGTCGCATTGCGTCCAAACAGCGTGCCTTGAGGGCCTTTTAGCGTCTCGATCTGCTGGATATTGTTGAGCGAAAGCAAGGCAGCGGAAGGCGAAGCAACATAGACGCCGTCGAGATACAGCGCCACGGAATTCTCGACGTTCGGAATCTCCGAACCGACGCCGCGGATATGCGGGGCCAGCGATCCCTGAGCGGTGGTCATTTGCAGTCCGGGGGTCATGTCTGCGAGGGCGGTAATATTGCTCGCGGCCACCGCGTCGAGCTGACTGCCCGAGACCGTGGAAATCGCGATAGGCACGTTTTGCAGGTTTTCCGTGCGCTTCTGGGCGGTAACTACGATCTCCGCAAGCGTGCCTTGATCCTCATTGGACGCCGAAGCCGTATCAGCGGCCGAAGCCGCTCCAGCCCAGGGCCATAGGCCAATTGCGGCCACCAACCCATACATTCCCTTCATGTTTCCCCCTGCTGCCGGTTACTGTTCGTAACTTGTAGTTATGCTCAACTTAAGCAACCGCACGATCGTGATCACCTTGAACTCAGCGAGGTCGAGCGTACGTGTTGTGTGATCCGTTCGCCAATACCCATTACCTGCTTCCGATGATAGGAAGTTCGTATAACCAGACCTCGATCTTTGGGGGCGCCGTGGGTCAGAAGGTCATCTTGAAGATGTTGCGCCAGTCGTCGGTGTCAGATGCGACTCGCGGCTCATGTCCCGTCCGGCTCGACCGGAAATTTCATGACAAACATCGCGCCGCCGCCCGGTGCGTCCGACACCTGAATCTCTGCTCGATGCGCCTTGACGATTTCCGCGACGATAGCAAGGCCCAGTCCCGCGCCCGGGCGACGCACATCGCGGCCGCGCCAGAATCGCTCGAAAATGTGCTGCCGGTCCGCTTCCTCGATACCGGGCCCGTGGTCGGCGACGCTGACAGAGCCTTCGGGGGTCACGCCGATGCTCACTTCGGTTCCCTCTCGAGTGTGGTGCACCGCGTTCTCAACCAGGTTTCGGACGGCGTCCGCGATCGCGTGGGAGTTTCCTCGCACCTTCACCGGGACCGCTGGTGCATCGAAGCCGAGTGACCGGCGCTGCGCAACAGCCCAGGGCGTCAGATATTCGACGACGTCCCGAGTTGCCGTGCGGAGGTCCAATTTCTCGGTGACCTCGATGGAGACACTGTCGAGACGCGCAACTCGCAGAAGCTGGGCCACCAACCGGTTCATGCGTGCGGCGTCGTCACGCAGCATCTCGATTTCCGGCGAGTCTTTGAGTTCGTCGAGTCCCGCCGTGAGGATCGCCAGGGGCGTTCGCAGCTCGTGGGCCGCATTCGCCGTAAATTGTTGCTGGACCGCGAATCCTTGCTCCAATCGATCGAACGCGCCGTTCACGGCCGCGACCAGGGGGACGAGTTCGGTTGGCATCCCATCGGTAGGCAGGCGGACACCCGTCGTGCTGGGCCCGATGGCGGCGGCCTTTTCCGATACCGCGCGAACGGGCCGCAAGCCCCGACGTAGACTCAATACCACGACCACCAGCATTCCGGCCGCAAACAAGGGAATCGCCCAGGCAACATCGGCCATAAAAGCTTTCGTCAGTCCTTCCGCCAGCGCTTCCGCATCGGATGCTGCTGCAACCGTTATCAAGAGCGGTCCCGCAGCGCTTTCCTCGCGGACCATCAGGCCGTTGTAGTCCTGGCTGGTCGGGCCGAAATCATCGAGCCGGAAGGGGTGTCTTTGTGATCGCGTGACCGACCACCCCGCGACCGCTTTCGCAAATTCAGCATCGGATGCCGCAATGGGCGTGCCATCGGTTTTGCGTACCACCAGAAGCCGCGTACGTGACGGCGAGCTGTAGAGCGATTCGAGCCGAGGAGAGAGCTCGAGACGTGCCGTGCCGTCCGGGGCCGTCTTGACGAAGCGCGCGATCTGCGTCGCCCGGCGTTCCAGCTCATCATCTCCCAGAGACTTTGCCGCCTCGGTTCCCTCGTAGATCACCGCGCACACGCCGAGCAGCGTGGCCACGAGGAACACGGCGGCCACGCGCAGCGCGAGCTGTGCCTGCAACGAACGTGACGTGAACCTCATGACGGTTTCTCGGCCAGGAGATAGCCGATGCCGCGTACCGTGTGAATCACGGGTGTCGCGCCGACATCCGCAAGTTTTCGTCTCAAGTGATGGACATGTACGGGTATGGCATTCGACTCCAACGGCTCATCCATGCCGTAGAGCTTTTCTTCCAGTACCGTGCGCGGCACCACACGGCCCATGCGACGCATCAGATGTTCGAGGATGGCGAGTTCGTGCCGAGACACGCTGACGGAAGTCGAGCCCACTCGCAGATCCCGTCCGATTGTGTCGAATGCCAGATTTCCCGCCTGCAAAGTAATGCCAAGGGCATGTCCGGGCCGGCGAAGCAGGGCTTTGATGCGGGAGATCAGTTCCGTCACGGCAAAGGGCTTGACGAGATAGTCATCGGCGCCGGCGTCGAGTCCCGATACCCTGTCCTCCACCGCGTCTCGTGCGGTCAGGATCAGCACGGGCACTCGATTTCCCGCACCACGGATCCTGACGAGCAGGCGCAACCCATCGCCATCCGGCAGCCCCAGATCGAGAATCACGGCATCGTAGGCGACCAGCGACAGCGCCTGATCCCCCTCAGTGGTTGTTCCGACCGCATCGACGACGAAACCCGCGCGCTCAAAGGCTGAGCGCAGCAACTCGACGATTCGTGTCTCGTCTTCAACGACCAACAGCCGCATTATTGTCCCCGTCCCAGGCTCGCCAGGCTGATCTGCTCAGAGAAGCACACCTCGTTTAACGCAATATTAAATGGGAGCGCCCGTCCTCGCAGTCCCGTTGTGATTCCCATAATTTTGCCTTAATGGAACTCTGCGACGCTTGCGGCTTGAAAGTGATTCGTCAAACCCGCCGCGCCGCCGATACCCGTTTGCCAGGCAGGGTCCGTTTCCGGATCGCCCTGTTCGGTCTTGCCGTCGCCATCGCCTCTTCAGCGGCCGAGGCGACGGACGAGTCGCCGCCGGCACCCGCCGATGCGATTGAGACTATAGTCGTTAAGTCGGAGAAACTGTCCGTTGAAACTCTGATCGACCGCAAAGTCTATAGCGTGGCCTCGGATGCCCAGAGCAGCTTTGGGTCCTTGAGTGATATCTTGAGCATCATTCCGTCCGTCGACGTGGATCCGACCGGTATCGTCTCCCTGCGCGGGGATACCAAAGTTCTGATTCTCATCGACGGTAAGCCGTCCAGCCAGTTCGCGGGCGCCTCGGCGGGCGACAACCTGCAATCGATCCCAGCCAAGGATATCGAGCGCATCGAAGTCCTGACGACGCCGCCCGCGGAGTTCAAGGCGGACGGAGTCGCCGGTGTGATCAACATCATTACACGCAAAGGGCGCCAGGCGGGTACGTCCGGATCGTTGCAGGCGAGTGGCGGTAGCGGCGGCCGTTATGTCCTCGGCGCCGACGGCAGCTACAGTTCCGGCCCGCTCGCGGCATCCCTCAGCGCAGGATATCGACAGGACTACAGAGAACGCCGCGTCCAATCGAGCGTGATCGCCCCGGACCCGACGTCAGGGGTACTCACCGAAAGCTCGAATTCGATCAATGAAAGGATTCGCCGGGAAGTGCCAACGGTGAAACTGTCCGCCGAGTATGCGTTCAACGACCGGCAGTCCGTCAGCGGATCGGCGAGTTGGGCCGATCGCGGAGGATTACGCACCTACACTCAATTGACCGATAGCAGTACTCCCGACGGCGCCATCACGAATTCCGCCCAGCGGCTGAGCTCTGGGCACGACCCGGAGACCGATTACGATGAGCGGCTGGCCTTCGCGCAAAAACTCGGAAGCCCTGGGGAGACTCTGAACTTCTCGCTGCATCGATCGACATCGCAACAGTACGAACACTATGACTACACCAATGACCCGTTCATTCCTCCGTCGGCCACGTTCTACAACAACTTGAGCTTCCACGAGGATCACGGCACCACCGAGTTCGGAGCCGACTATGCACTGCCGGTGTCCAAGACGCGTTCCTTGAAGCTG
The DNA here is from genome assembly GCA_035687365.1 of Planctomycetaceae bacterium. GTDB lineage: Bacteria > Planctomycetota > Planctomycetia > Planctomycetales > Planctomycetaceae > DASPSM01. Next base: position 4,109 of record DASRXU010000574.1, read on the forward strand.
GGCTACGCCTTCGAGCAGGACGACTACCGTTTCGGCAACGTCGGCAACAATGTCGATCCGGTGAGCGGAGTCCAGGTGATCGACCCCAGTCTCACCAACCAGTTCAAATTCCGTCAAGTGATCCATGCGCTCTATACGAGCTATCAAGCGAGCATCGGCTCCTGGACCTGGCTGGGCGGTCTGCGGGCAGAGGAAGCGCACACCGACGCGCAGCAGCTTACCAACGGGGTCTCGACGACCAGCAGCTATTTCCAAATTTATCCGAGCCTGCATGTGGACGACAGCTTCTCGGACCATTCGACGCTGTCATTCGGCGCGAGCCGCCGTGTGAGCCGACCGGATCCTTCCTACCTCAATCCCTATGTCGACTATGAATACACGCCGAACTTGAACGCGGGTAATCCCAATCTTAAGCCGCAGTACAGTCAGTCGTACGAAGTGGGTTACGGGTACGAAGGCGGGAGCCGAAGTTACGGTTTGACGGGGTACTATCGCCTCAACCGGGATACGGTGACGGATGTGACCGAATACCTCGCCGACGGTATATCACTGACGACCAAGACCAATCTGCCGAGGGACAAGTCGGCCGGAATGGAATTTTCCGCGAACGGCCGCATCCTTCAAAAACTCACGTACGGCATCAGCGGCAATTTTTTCTACAGCCAGATCGATGCGACGGCGCTGGGGATACCGGGACTGCAATCCACGACTGGATTGAATGCGAAGGCCAAACTGGACTATAAGCCCACGGACGCCAATTCCGCTCAAATCACCGTCACCAGGACGGATAAGCGGCTGACGCCGCAGGGTTATGTGGGCGCCATTAATATCGTGAATCTCGGGTACAAATATCGGCTGAAGTCCGACCTGACAGCGGTGGCCACCGTGACAGATCTCTTCAATGGTCAGAGATTCCAGCGATTCTCCACCTCACCTGCTTTCACGCAATATTATCAACGTACCGTCCTGGGTCGGATACTCTACGTCGGTGTCGTCTACTCGTTCGGATCCACGGATAATCAGAAACAACCGGGGTTCGAATACGATCCCTAGCGTTGACAATGCAGATCCCGACAAAATGACCTTGTTTCTCGCCAAGCCTTCGCGCGCGTTGGCAATCTTGAGCGCGCCAAGCGGGCCGACTTCGTGATCTGGCGGGAATCCGGCGGCAGCGGCGACTGCACGATTCTCTTTCTGCATGGGCTGGGCGCGACGGCGGCCGTCTGGACCGGCGTGCGCGTTCGCGCGGTTCTCGGTATCGGCCCAAAAATCGCCTGGCCTGAAGCCGACCTCGAGGCGGCGCGGGACTTG
>DASRXU010000575.1:0-4126 GCA_035687365.1 Planctomycetaceae bacterium
GCAGTCGGGGAAGAAAAGCGGGTTTCGCGGGATTCTCGAGGACGGCGATCGTCGCCATGCCGTCAGCGATCGCTGGAACTACGAACCGTCCTGCCTGGTCGGTCGTGACAATGGAGGCCCCTTCGGTCTCCCGAATCCAGGAATATGTATTACTGCCGAGTCGCGAAGGGACTGTCTTCTCGGGATGGGCTTTGGTTTCGATGACCATCTTGATGCCGCGCGTTGTCTGAGAATCGTCGGCGATAAGACGCCCCTCGATGCGGCTCACCGCCCGCAATGTGATTGTCCGCTCGGCCGCCGCCACGTCGTCCCCGTCGAGTCGAAGCGTTTGTGCGCCGAAGCCCGATGCCGTCACGCGAATATCAAATAATTCCTGACGCGGGAGCCAGTGCACCCGGACTCTGCCCGACGCGTCCGTCGTTCCCCGGAGCGCCTCGCGAACCCCGTCCGGAAGAAATGCGAATCTGTGTCCTAGCGTATGAAAGTGCCATGGCTCGACCAGCGCGCCCATCACCGGACGTCCTTCCGAGTCTTTGACTTGATAAGTCGTCTCGGTTGCGCCTCCGACCTGAATGATCAGGCCGGAGGACTTGGCGGTGTCGATCAGGCCATCCGCGGCATCCGCAATCCTCAAATCCTTTCCCGGCGAGAGGATCCACAGAGTGTCGGCCCGCCTCTGCTGTGGCGGTCGCGGTTTCCAATCCGAAGGCGCCTCTATCTGAAAACGGCCTTTCGCGTCTGTCGTGCCTTCGACGGTGAACTTGCGCTGAATAGCGAAATCGTCGAGCACGACCCACCAGAGGCGGGCATTGGAGATCGGCTTTCCCTCGTGATCCACAACGCGACCGGCAATTTTTCGGACGCCTCTTCCGGAGCCCGTGGCCCGCGGCGAGGAGCTGCCCTTGCTCGGCGGCAAGTAGCCACCCCACGGGTAAGGCGACTTGACCTTGAGGACGAGCGGCTCTTGTTTCTCGACGGTGGCGGAAGCGGCAAAACGGTGAATGGACAGGGCGAGCGGTGCCCGTTTGTCGAGAGTGAAGGAAACCTCGAACCAATGCGGCACCGAGACGCGGTACGCGTCGATCGCCATCTTCGTCGGCACCGGCATTTGAAATTCGCCTTGACCGTTCGTTTGGGCGGAACCGCAGCGAACATGGTGGCTCTCCGCGATTACCTCGGCTTCCGCCACCGGTCGCCCGTTTGCGTCGATGACCGTTCCCTTCACGGTCTTGGTCTCCTGCCCATCGGCGTGGGTGCGATCCGCGGGCCTCAACGCGATTGCGGTGATCAAGGCCACCAGCGCGAGGATTGCCAACCATCCGGCTGTGCGTTGAGGCGACGGATTGACTCCGGCGAGGCGGCGGATCCGATCAACGAGAGGCGTGCTGTTCGCGGCCAGGCCGAAGCCGGGCGACGCTTGCCGCAATTCGGCCAAAGAAGCGAGGGCCTGAGCGTAGTCCAAAGCGCCGCAGGCGGCGGAGGCCACGTCGTCGCAACAGTGCTCGCGCTCTTTCCGGATCTGCCTCGAGACCCACCAGACCGCCGGGTGATAGAAGAACAGGGTCTCGAGTAAGTTCTGTGCGAGGTTGACGATGTAGTCGTGTCGGCGGATGTGGACGAGTTCGTGGACCAGCAGGGCCTCGATTTGTGAGGTGCTCAAGCCCGTGAGCAGGCTCGCGGGCACCAGAATCGCCGGCTTGAGCGAGCCGACGACTAGCGGGACGGTTGCCGCCGTCGAGCTCAGAAGTCGCACAGGAGCAGAGACACCCAGGCGCTCACGGAGACGGGTGAAGCGCTGCGTCCAGATGGGATCGACGAGCTCGCCGGCCGAGGCGCGGAGCCGACGGATCGTGCGCCAGCCATAGGTGAGCCGCAACGACAACAGGCCCACGCCGACACCCCAAATTGCGACGATCCAAGTCAGGTAGCGACGCAAGCGGTCGTTCCATCCTTCGAGCAACCTCGTGGGTGCTTCCGACAATTCGATTCGCATCGACGTGGATTCGCCGACCGTCCTGCCGCTTCGTGCGTTCTTCTTTACTCCTTGGCTTGGAGGCGGGCTCGCTGCGACCTCTCGAACGAGAACCGCGTTCTCAGGGATGGTAGCTGTTCGGGCAAGATCCTCCCGCGCAGTGGTCAGTGGTGAAGATTCGAGCGAGGCGACCTTCGCAGTTTCAAATCCGACTGGACGCTCGGCCGTAACGAAATACCAGACAAAAGTCGACCCGGCGGCTAGGGTCATCAGCGATAGTGCAACGCATCCAGCCCCATACCGAATCTGGGGCGAGCGACGCCGCGCAAAGCCGAGAAACCCCGCCAGCGAGAGAGCGACGGCCGCCCCTTGCCAGACGAAATGGACCAGCGCCCAACCGAGCGCTTCGATCGCTACGGTTTGTGAATTCAACGCGACGACGCTCGATGAGAAGAGAGAGTCTGTCATTTCTTCTCCTTCTTGGATTGCCGGGCTTCGAGTTCGTCGAGCAGTTTGCGAATTTCCGCCAACTCGTCGGGCGAAACGGTTTCTTCCGAAAGGGCCTGCACGACGAGCCGTGCCGGTGCGCCTCCGAAGGCCGCGCGCAACAGGTTTCGCACCAGTTGCCGTTGTGTTTGCTCTGCTCGTCTCACGGCGGAGTAGACGTGCGACCGTTGCGTTTCATCGCGACGCACGAGGCCTTTCTCCGTCATCCGCTGCAAGATCTTGAGCGTCGTGGTGTAGCCAGTGTTCTTGGCTTCGTGGAGCGAATCGTGGATCTCGCGAACCGTGCTTGGGCCGCGCTCCCAAAGAATGCGCAGCAGCTCGAGCTCGGCATCGGTCGGTTGAGGCAAAGGTTTCTTGTTCATGGAGCGACTTGATACGACAGTTGCCGTATATTGTCAACGGCAGTTGTCGTAGGTCTCAGGCGCAACCAAATCGCGTGACGCGCGAACCGAAAAACCCTTCGCCGTGTCGCTCCTCGCCAAGTATCCTTTCGGTGGAGGCAGTCATGAATTCCAGCGGCGACAATTGGTTCGAGTCCGACGCCTTTTGGACGCGGTTGTTCCCGATCATGTTCACCGACGCCCAATTCACCGCGGCGGCTGAGAACGTGTCGAAGATCGTGGCGCTCTCGGGCATTTCGGACGGCAGTGTCCTCGATTTGGCCTGCGGGCCTGGACGATACGCGGTCCCGTTTGCGAAGGCGGGATTCCAGGTGACGGGCGTGGACCGCACGCGGTTTTTGCTCGATAAGGCTCGCGAACGCGCGACGCGCGAAGGCGCGACAATCGAATGGGTCGAGCAGGATATGCGGCAATTTTCTCGCCCCGCCGCGTTCGATCTCGCGCTCAACGTCTACACGTCCTTCGGATATTTCGACGGCGCGGCCGAGAATCGTCGGGTGCTCGAGAACATTCTCACGAGCCTCAAGCCGGGCGGAGCGTTCGTCTTCGAGCATCTGGGCAAGGAAATTCTGGCGGGCAAGTTTCAACCGGCCCAAGTCGACACATTTCCCGACAGCACGATGTTGTTCCAACGGCGGACGGTGGTCGAGGATTGGTCCAAGATCAACGCGGAGTGGATTCTGCTGGAAGGCGAACGCGTCACGCGTTTTCACCTGCGCCACTGGATCTACTCGGGCCGAGAGTTCCGCGACCTGCTGACGAGCGTCGGCTTTGCCAATATTTCTCTGTACGGCTTCTGGGATGGCTCGCCCTACGGCCCGCAGGCCCAGCGACTGATTGCCGTCGCGCGCCGACCTTCTTAGCCATGGCTTAAGCAGGACCACAGCTTTGCGCGACGTTTTTCTGGCGTTTCGATTTCGCGCTTGAATCTACGAACATATTCGTTACTCTGCCGGAGATACGAACATATTCGTCGCTTTCGTTCAGGGAACCGCAATGCCTAGAAGTCCTTCGAGCCGGCCCAACGACGTCGAGCTGGCGATCCTGCGCGTGGTGTGGAATCGGAAGTCCTGTACCGTGCGGGAAGTTCACGAGGCGCTGCAGGCCGAGCGGGACACAGGCTACACCAGCACCCTCAAAATGATGCAAGTGATGTGCGAGAAGGGGCTGCTCAAGCGAGACGATTCACAGCGACCGCAAGTTTATCGGCCGGCCATTCCGCAGCAGCAGACGCAGAAAAAGCTGG
>DASRXU010000576.1:0-27790 GCA_035687365.1 Planctomycetaceae bacterium
CGGCCCGTGGCGCTTCGTAGGCGGCACTCGAGAGAAAATAGTTGACCTGAGGAATGCCCGAGGTGTCGGGGAGGCCAGCCCCCGTGCATTGAATGGGCGCAAGCCGAAAGAAGGGCACGAAGTAGTTGGTGACGTCGGAGCCAATCTCCCAGTGATAAAGGACGGCAAATCGCCCCTCGCGAATTCGTTCGACGATTCGGTCGAAGCGACTGGGAATGACGAACCTCTCGAAGGCCTCGGCCGGCACTTGGGTCCGCAGTCGCTGCTCTCCGCCGGCTGAACAGATCACGACGGGTTCGAATTCTCGTCGATCGATCCGCTCCAAGACGCCCCGCAAATAGCGGAGAAAGACCCCTTCGTGCCCGTCGGTCACAACAAAGCCGACGCGTGGTTTGCCGCTCCGCAGCCACCAGCGATCGAAGCCCGCGTCGGGCAGGCCATCGCCAAAGATGCGTGCGTAAGCCTCCTTGAGAAGCCGATTGTCACGCCCGTGAAACTGTAAGTGATAGGGGGGCGGACAGCCTTGCTCGGCAATCATCTCCGGTGTCACGACCACTTTTTTCGCCGCGAATTCCTCCAAGCGGTCGAGCAGGCTGGCGCGATACTGATCGATGCCGACGGTGCTGTGAAAGACCATCGGGCACAAAGTCGCCAGCCACAGCTCCCAAAGGGGCTGACCCGTCACGTGGTGGAGAACTTTGCGATAGGCCGCCGCTGCGCCGACCAGGTCGTCCTGTTCTTTGAGGACGTTGCCCAGCGCGGTCAGGACGGTCAGGTCGCCAGGCTTCCGCGCGAGCACCTTTTCGTAACAGCGCTTGGCACTGTCGAGGTCGAAGAGTTGCCGATACGCGTTTCCCAGTTGATAGAGCGCAGGGACAAAATCAGAATCAAGCTGAAGCGTCTCGAGATACGCGTCGACCGCTTCGTTCAAGCGTTTCAGCGACTTGCACGCGTTGCCGAGGTGATAAAGAGCTTGCGGCTGCTTCGAGCCGAGGGAAATCGATTTTCGATAAGCGTGAATGGCTTCTTCGAAGCGGTCGCTCAGATGGAGCGCGCGGGCCAGCGCGTAGTGCGCCGGTGCATTCTGGGGGTCGAGGTTCAAACCGCGACGATACCAGTCGACGGCTTCGTGGTGTTTCTTCTGGTCTTTGAGCGATTGGGCCAGGTTGAGGAGCAGGGCGGCGTCACGTGGATTGCGTTCGACGGCTCGCCGATAGACTCCCTCCGCGTCCGCCGACCGACCCGTCGTCAGGTAGCTCGTGGCCAGATCTTTGAGCAGTTCGTCCGTATCGTGGCCGTGCGCCAGGGCCTGCTCGTACGCCGCAATTGCCTCGGCAGTGCGTCCCCCGTTCGAGCGGCAGTGGCCCAGTTGCGCGTAAGCCGTGCCGTTGTTCGGATCGAGTCCCAAAACACACTCGAAGCAGCCGGCCGCGTCATCCAGCTCGCCGCGCTCCACCAGTGCAGATCCCAGATTCATCCAGGCGGGAATGTTTCTCGGATCGAGCTGGACGGCCCGCTCGAAACAGGCCGTGGCGCCGCTGGTCTGGCCCTGGTCGGCCAGCACCAACGCCATGTTGTGGTAGGCCAGCGAAAAATCGGGATTCAGCCGAATCGCCTGGCGAAAGGCTCCCAGAGCTTCGACCGGACAGCCAAGCGCTCGATAGGCGTTGCCCAGGCTGTTGTAGAGTTCGGGGCGCCCGGGGTCTGCATCGATGGCCTGGCCGATGCGGTCGACGGCCACGACGTGCTCTTGCTTCTGAAACGCGATCACGCCGAGCAGATGCAACGCCTCGGAGTGTCTCGGGTCGACGCGCAGCGTTTCTCGGCAGGCTGACTCCGCGCGGGGCAGGTCGCCGCTACGATGGTGCTCAAACGCCGTCTTCAGAAGATCGAGAGCGGCAACCACCATTTCGGTTCCATCGCGTTAGGGCGGCTACGCTCGAGCGTTCCGGCGAAGCCACACAATCTGTATCGGCGTTGCGGACTCCGGCGAATGAAGCGGCCTTTGATCCGCCGACGTCCGGCACACTGATCCGGATCCTTCGGTTGCCAAGCATCGCCCCGTGATCAGGTCGTTGCGAAGACGTAGAGTTGCGCTTCCGTTCCGTCACGTGAGATTCCCAGAGCGTGCGACGTGATTTTGAAACCCGCCTGCTTGAGACGGGACAACCACCACTCGGGCTTTTGAACGGTCAAGTGCAGGGCCTCCCCGATCAGTTGGGGACCAAAGACGTCTTTGATCACCGCGATCGAAAAGAATGCGAACCGCCGCGCGCTCTTGCTCAGATTGGCCAACACGGCGGGGACGCGTTCGGTCGGAATGTGTTCCATCACGTCGCAGCAAATAACGGCGTCGTAGAGCTGCTGGAAATCGTCCGGATTCCACAGGCAGCCGATGGTCAGCACTCGTTCCTTGATCTCCGCGAAGCACGGATCAAGACAGTTGTCGGTGATGTCGAAGCCGTGCACGTTGAACTCGCCCGCGTGTTCCTGCATTAGACGCCACATGAGCTTGCCCGACCCGCACCCCGCGTCGAGGATCGTGCGCACGTGGTGATCACGTAGTGCGTCTAGCAAGGGCAGTCGATCGAGCGCGTCGGCCCCCGGGGAGAAATTGCGGTACGTGTCGTGTTTCCAAACTTGCTCGTATTTGGAACGCTCCTCGGCCGCTTGTGCGTCGAACTGGACGGCACCTGCTGCGGCGACGGTGACGGAGTGCGGCGTGAGGGACCACGACGCGCCACGTGTCGCCGGCTCACTCTTTGAGCCCTGGGACGTGGCCACCACCTTGAGCTGCTCGGAGACCGCTTCAAAAACGGAATCCCAGTCGCCAAACGCGGGTTGCCGCACGAGGCGCATCGAGGGATACCAGGCTGTCTGGTCCTGATCGAGCAGCCAGCGCCACGTCGGTGCGAATGGCAGCAGGTTCCAAACGGGCACGCCCAGTGCGCCGGCCATGTGCACCGTCGCGTTATCGACCGAAATCACCAAGTCGAGCTCAGCGACCTGGGCGGCAAATGCGTCCAGATCGCGGAGCGGATCGACATCACTCCAATGGTGGAGCGGCGCGCCGAGCAGTGTGCCGGCTTGTTCCAGCTCGGTGGCCGTCGTGCCGTATTGCAAATTGACGAATTTGACTCCCGGCACTGCGAAGACCGGTCGCCAAAGAGCCAGCTCCGTTGAGCGGCGCCGATGCTGAGTGACTTTGCCCCCGCCACGCCAGGAAATGCCAACCTTCAGTCCATGGCCCAGTTCGCCCAGGCGACGGCTAAACTCGCGCCGCTGCTTGGGGCAGGCGGCCAGATAACGCAGTCGCTTCGGAAAATGGGCCGCGCTCCGCCGCAAGAAACGCGGCAAACTGCCGGCCGGCGTCTGCACGGTGACGCCCGACGCTTCAGCGTCATCGTTCGACAGGGTGCGCGCGACGACTTCGGCGAGCGGAAACGATCGAGCAAAGAGTGGCACCAGCCGCGCGTCACACTCGATCAAGCACTGCCGCGAAAGGGCCAACACGTCAGGGACGCAGGACGCGAAGAAGATCTCGTCGCCGACTCCCTGCTCGCAATGAATCAGAATCGTTTGGTCGGAAAGATCGCTGCCATTCCAAGCCGGTGCCGTGAAGTCGCGCGGCGTGAGGTCGTACCGCCAGCGCCATTCGTATTCGTCCCAGCCCCGCTCGTAATCGCCCATCAGCAACAGGGTGCCCGCGCGATGGAAATGGGCCTCGGCATCGTCCGGCCGCAATTGGACCGCCCGATCGTGGCAGTCGAGGGCTTCTGACAGGCGCCCTTGCTGCTGCAGGACGACGCCCAAGTTGATGTGGGCCTCGGCTAACTCGGGCTCGACATAAATGGCTCGGCGGTAACAGGCGGATGCCTCGGAGGCCTGACCGATGTCCTTGTAGACGTTGCCGAGATTGAAATGTGCCTTTGCGTAGGCCGCATCGATCTGTAAGGCGCTCTCATAACAGGCGACGGCTGCTTCGTAGTTTTCGAGAGCCGTGTAGACCGACCCAAGATTGTTCCAGGACGCCGCGTCACTGTCGTCGAGCAAGAGGCCCTGTTCGTAAAAGGTGGCGGCCTCTTCGTGCTTTTCTTGCGCTAACAGTCCGTAGCCCAAGCCAAAGTACGCAACCGCACAATTCGGATCGAACTGGAGCGCTCGGCGGAAGAGTGCGTCGGCCTCGGCGAAGCGATCCGAGGCTTGAAGTTGCGACCCGCGAGCGCACCACTGCGCCGGTGTGGAGGCAACCGGGACGCTCGCGGGCTCGGCCGAATCCGCATCATACGTGATCGTCGCCGCACGGTCCCGGATGCCTTGCCGAATGGTCGCTTCGTTGATGCGGGCCTCGGCATAGTCGGGGCGTAGAGCGAGGGCTCGTTCCAGAGATTGCAGCGCCTCCTCATGTCGCCCGAGCGCGTCGAGCGCCGTGGCCAAATTGTTGTGCGCCTCCGCGATCGCCGGGTCGAGCCGGATGGCTGCGCGATATTCGTCTGTCGCCGCTTCGAAGTGACCACATCGCGACAGCGAGTTCGCTAAGTTGTACCGCAGTGTGGCCGCGCGCGGACGGCAAGCAACCGCTCGCCGATAGCTTTCGATCGCTTGGTCGGTACGCCCCAAGCTCGAGAGGAGGGCGCCTCGATTGTTGAGGGCCTCGACGTAACCTGAATTGAGCCGCAGGACTTCATCGTACGCCTGGAGAGCTTCGTGGGGCGATCCGGCTGCTTCAAGCGCCATCGCCAGGTTGTAGCTGGCGCCGACAAAACCGGGCTGGAGCCGAACGGCTTCGCGAAAGGCGGCGATGGCTTCGTCATACCGTTTTAGCGCACGGTAACAGGCCCCCAGATTGCTGTAGTAGAGGGCCGAGCCGCCGCTCTTGGCGATCGCCTGACGAATGAAATCAACGCCGCTCGGATGATCGGATTTTTGATGAGCGGCGACGCCCAACAGGTGTAGCGCGTCGGCGTGGCCCGGATCGACCCGGACAATCTCGCGGTACAGCGCTTCAGCCTGGTCGAGTTGGCCCGCCTCATGATGCTTGATCGCGCGATGCAACGACTCCGTGACGGCAGCCATCGGATTCCCTTCCGCCAAGAACTTGCGGGCGGCCCGATCCCGTGGCTGCGCTGGCGCGACGATGCCCTTGGCCTGCAAGGCGCTCTGGACGCGCAGCCCGCGCCCGTACTTATTCTGTATCGGTTGCGCAAGCTCTGTGGATTAGGCAATTGTTGCCGGGGCGGTCCGCAGCAGAGGGAATTCGAAGATTCGTCCAGCAGTGGTCGCCCGTTTTGGGCCCACTCTCGTCATTCAATAACGGGCTTGGTGTCAGCGGGAGTCATCCTCGCGGGATCCTTCCGGTAGACGAGATAAGAATACACCGCGATCACAATTCCACAGCTCATATCGACGGCGACCATCACGCAAAGCATCCAGAAGGTCTGCAAGATGGCCCATGCAACAGCCAACAGGCCCATGACAATAAAGAGCCAGCCGGCCAGGCGATGAGTTTTTGTCCATGACAGCTTGCTCGACAGAGTCCACGGCGTGCGCACGCCGACGAACCAATTGGGGCGAATCTTCCCCATCACATTGCCCATGATGATGAACAGCACCCCCAAGGCGAGACCGATCACCGTGTTCATGTTGACGTGGTAACCGAGCGCGACCAGCACGCTCACGGTATAGATCGAGGCGAAAAACAGCGTGAGCACCAAGCGAATCGCGTTGAAGGCGCCGGCAAAAGTCGCGTAGTTCGCCCGGCCCGGGTCAAACCGAGGCAGCACCAACAACAGCGCGTAAATTCCCAGGGCGACGAGCGGTAGCATCACTAGTCCGGTGAACTTGCTGCCGTAGCGGTCGACCTTTCCTTCCCAGTTCCAATGCACGGGAATTTGGTCGGGCACATGGGACCAGCACAGCGCGGCGACAACGAACATCGCGGCGATGGGCAACAATTGGACGAGTTCTCCGCGCCAGGTCGGCTTCATGTTTTGGCCTTTGTTTCGGCTCGCTTGCCGACGTCGAGCAGGTTCATCACGGTTGTCAACGCCTGTTCGACGGCGGAGACGTTGAGGCTATACACGATGGTGGTGCCGTTCTTCTCGGCGACAATCAGTCCGGCGTGCTTGAGCACGTTGAAATGTCCCGAGAGCGTCGATTTGGCCAACGGAAATCGGTCGGCGATCTCGCCCGCCGACATGTCGGAGCTTTGAAGCAGCCGCAGGATTTCGCGGCGCGTTGGATCGCTTAAGGCCTGAAAAACCTCGTTCATGAGTGGTTATTTCCGTATTTCGCCAATGACCGAAATATAGATGCCGCAGCGTGGCAAGTCAAGAAGTAACCAGGCCGGCTTCCACAACTAGGGAGCTGGAAAGGCCTTAGCGGGGGGCGTGTGGCTGGGCAGCGAATGGTGGAAGAAATCGCAAAAGTTCCGCCACAGAATGCCGTCGATGTCGTCCTGCGAATAACCGCGCCGCGCTAGAATCTCGCCGATCTTGGGCAGGTTGGCGATCGTGTCGAGGTCGTGGGGTGACTGTTCGGTGCCGAAGCCGCCGTCGAGATCGGTCCCCAAGCCGCAGTGCTTGGCGTTTCCCACGAGCTGACAGATGTAGTCGGTGTGGTTCACGACGTCTTCGAGCGAGACTGTCTCGGGTGAGGTGACGCCGCGAATCCAGCCCGGTTTGATCATCCAATTATCGAACGAGGCTCCGATGACCGCGCCTCGTGCGACGAGCGCCTTGATCTGCTCGTCGGTGAGTTGTCGGTCGCCCGGCACGAGCGTGCGGCAGTTATGGTGGCTGGCGAGGACCGGACCGCCGAAGATATCGAGCGCCTGCCAGAACGATTTGTCGGCGAGATGGGTCGCATCGAGGATCAGGCCGACGCGATCCATTTCCTTCAACAAAGCTGGTCCTTGTTCTTTCAGACCGCCGTCGCTGCCGGTGCCGTGGCAGTAATAATCGGGGCCGTAGTGGGCCGGTCCCAAGGCGCGCAGCCCCGCGGCGAACCATTCTGAAACGTGCTCGGGTCGCAGGATCGACCAACTGCCCTCCATGCTGAGGATGAAGCCGATCGGACAAGCCGCGGAATCCTGCTGCCACGCCTGAACGTGTGCATCGAGCGATTCGCGATCCGAAAGCTCACGCAAATGGCCGGCAGCGACCATCGCCCGATAATACGCGAGCTGTCCGCAGCTTGCCGCGAATGCCGCCTCGCGCGATTGATAGAACGTGAGGGCCTTGTTCGAGCGGTGCAATCGGGGCAGCAGCGTGGCGACGATCGTCCCGACGCCACCCCGGCGCAGCTCGGGCCACGAAACAGTGTTTGGCCCAGAAAAGGCTCCTTCGAGATGCTTCTCGAACTGTCGAATTTCGTCGACCGGCAGCATGAGGTTGCGATTGTAGTCGCACGCATTCCAGGCCATGTCGAGATGGGCGTCGAAAATCATCGTCAGCAAAGTCTCCGGTCATAAGAGCCGCGTACGAAGTAAGCGGTTGTGTTTGTTACGTAAGGCAAGAACCGCTTACTTCGTGCGCGGCTCCTTAATCACATACTCGAAGTCAGCGATTGTTCTTCTCCGCGCCATTCGGGCGCAGTTCTTTCGCACCATCTTAGTGAAGCGCGTTGCGGCGTTGATCGACGAGGGCGCAAGCGAGCGCCGCCCATCCGACCAGAAAGAAGAGGCCACCGAAGGGCGTCGCGATCGCCCAGCGCGTCGCGCCGGTAAGCGTCAGCAAGTAAAGGCTGCCGGAAAATAACACGATTCCGAGGAGAAAACACCAACCGGCCAGATCGAGAGCGCGTCGCCGTGCCGAATGCGCGGCAGCCAACCCGACCGCGAGCAGACCCAAGGAGTGGTACATCTGGTACTCGGCCCCCGTCTTGAAGTCGTGCAGATATTTCCACGACGCGGGGACTTCGAGTCCGGCCACTTTTTTCGGCGGTGCGTCCCGATATTTTTCGGGGAGGTATTGATCCAGTCCGTGCGCGGCAAACGCCCCAAAGGCGACGGCGAGTCCGGCCAACACTGCGCCGATTCGAAACCAAGACAGCGAGAATCGCATTCGCTCAGGCTCCCACGTGAAGTCGCCCACCAATGGAGCGGAGCACCGAATATCGCCGTTTTAGAAGAGAGCCGCCAGCCGGCGACCTTCCGCCAGTCTCCAGGGACGACCGGTGATGTCCCGGATTTCGTGCGATGGGTCGACCCCGAAGGACGAAAAAATCGTCGCCGCCAAGTCACCTGGTGTCACGGGGTCTGTCGCGGGGTAGGCGCCGATCTTATCGCTGCTTCCCAGCACGCGTCCTCCCTGGATGCCACCGCCGGCCAGGATCACAGAATAAACGTGCGGCCAATGGTCGCGCCCTGCGTTCCGATTGATGCGGGGGCTGCGTCCGAACTCGCCCTGCGCGACGACGAGCGTGCTTTCTAACAGCCCGCGTCCGTCAAGATCTTCCAAAAGAGCAGACAAGGCTTGGTCGGCCGGCGGCAACAGGTGATCGCGATGGCGGGGAAAAACCTTCTCGTGACTGTCCCAATTCGCTTCTTGGCCGTTGTAGATGCGGTCGTTGACGTTGACGAACCGCACGCCCGACTCGACCAGCCGGCGCGCCAAGAGCATGCTCTGCCCGAGCGTGTTGCGGCCATATCGATCGCGAAGCGGAGCCGACTCCTTCGCGATGTCGAGACTGCGGCGAACGGCTTCCGAACGCAACAGCGCGAACGCCTTACCGTAATACTCTTCGACCGATTTGCGACGCGATGTGGTCGGCGGCGTGGCCGCTTGACGATCGATGACGGCCATCAATTTGTTGCGCGTCTTGAGGCGATCGGCCGAAACATCGTTGGGCAGCTTCAGCGTCGAGACATCGAAGACCGCAGCGTTGGGATCGTCGGTGATTTGAAACCGCTCGTACGAGGGGCCGAGAAATCCGGCGGTCTGTCCCGGCAATTGCACGACGTTGTGCATCACGTGCGGCAGCGCGACGTGGGGCAGGCCGATCGGCGATTCGGGCATCAGATAGCTGAGGACCGCACCGTAGCTGGGGAAGCTCAGAGCGTCGTCGTCGAGCAATTCGAGGTCGCCTCGAAGCGGCGTGCGGCCACACATCGCTTCGACGGCGGCCGCATTATGGTTCGTCATCGGATGGTGCATGCTGCGGATGACGGACCACTTCTGCGCCTGTCGGGCCAGATGAGGCAGGTGTTCGCAGACTTGAATCCCCGGTGCCGCAGTCGCGATCGGGACGAACTCGCCTCGGACCTCGCGGGGGGCCGTCGGCTTCATGTCCCAGGAATCGATGTGGCTCGGGCCGCCGTAGAAATAGACGAAAATGCACGATCGGATCGGGGATCGTCCCGGTTCTCCGGATCGGGGTGCGGCCAAGCGGGCGCCGGCCGTTTCCGCCCGCAACAACATTGAAGGTAGACTCAGCCCCAGAGCCGCGCCGGCCCCTGTTTGCAGGAAGCCGCGCCGGTTCACGCCTGCTCCAAGGCTCGCGAAACCCGAGTGGGACGGCTTGCTTGAGGCTTCGCGAGGAGCCGTCATGAATTCATCCCTTGAGGGCGCGATAGGTGGGTGACGGGCAGACAAAGGCGGGCAGGCAAACGCATCAATCTACGTTAATAGGATACCAGCTGATCGATCCGGCGCGAAGTTTCCCGGTCCACGGCGGACCGACTCGCACCGTCAACTCAAGCCGTCGGCTATGCTGAATTCAGGGACTCGGCGCGAGTTCCCGGCGTCGAGATCTGCTGCCGCCTGAGTCAGATCGAAACCGGATCGGAATCCGAATCTTGTCCAGCACCAAGCCTTTACCGGGGGAGAAAGCGATCCGCAAACGGATTGAGCTTTGTCGCGTTCGTCCCGGGCAGAAGGTTCGGCTCGCTGAGTACAACACCGAGTGGGGCGGTGCCGACCTGAAAAAAGGATGCACGAACAAACAGCTCGAGTCGCTTTTGAACCAGGACGTGAGCCGCCTGGCGAAGGCTCAGGATCTGCTGGCTGCGTTTTCCTCTTGGGCGCTGTTGGTAATCCTGCAGGCGATGGACGCGGCTGGCAAGGACAGCACCATCAAGCACGTGATGTCGGGGGTCAACCCGCAAGGTTGCCAGGTGTACGCGTTCAAGCCTCCGTCGGAAGAAGAGTTGAAGCACACCTTTTTGTGGCGGTGCATGAAGGCCCTCCCGGAGCGGGGCCGCATCGGTATCTTCAATCGGTCGCATTACGAAGACGTCCTGGTGGTCAAGGTGCACCCCGAGTTGTTGGCATCGCAACATCTTCCAGCCGGCAAGCCGAACAAGGAGTTTTGGGAAGCACGCTACGACGACATCAATCAGTTCGAGCGACACCTCGAACGCAACGGAACACGAGTCGTCAAGTTTTTTCTGCACGTCTCAAAGAACGTGCAGCGCAAACGTTTCCTCAAGCGTCTCTCGGATCCGAAGAAAGCTTGGAAGTTCGCACCCGGCGATCTCCACGAGCGGGCGTGTTGGGACGAATACATCGATGCTTACGAGAAGTGCCTCACCCGCACGAGCACCGAGTGGGCTCCCTGGCACATAATTCCCGCCGACCATAAACGGGTGACGCGGGCCCTCGTCGCGGAAATCACTGCGCGCGAGATCCACAAGTTGGACCTGCACTATCCGAAAGTCGACGCGAAGCTCCGCACAGAGTTCAAGGCAGCCCGCCAGCGACTCCAGTGCGAAAAGCGTTAGCCGAGCAGGGAATGATCCGAGTCCCCTGCGTTGCGCGTCCCCGAATGCCCTATTAGTCGCTCTGGCACGTCTATGACGGTCCCAACGGCGCTGACGGCGAATCGGCCCCGGCAAGGGGCGCGGCCGTTCCCGCGATGCCAAGATTTCCCCGTCGCGGCCCCTGTCAGGATGGTCGCGTCGCCGGCGTGAGCTACGTTTGTCCTGCGGGACGGGCCAACCGCGCCGGCCGCGCCGGAAGCGCGCTGCGTCCAATCGACTTGCGAAGTGCCGAGGATAGGGATGGGTTCGCCCGCCGTCGAGACCGCTAACGATCTCAAGCAACTTCCTCTACGAGCGCTCGTCGCGTATGCGGCCCGGTGCGCTCGGCGGGTGCAGTCCGAATATGCGCCCGACCGCAGCAATCCGGAATCGACCGGGTGTGTCGAGGCGATCGAGAATGCGATTCGCATCGCTGAACTGGTCGCGTCAGCCGAAGACGTCGCGCTCGATCTCTTCGCCCAGGCCGAGGAAGCCGCCGTTCGGGCGATGATCTTGGTCAGCGGCGACGAGAACGGAAACTCGGCCGCGGCCTACGCAGCGAATGCGGCCTATGCGGCCATCGATGCGGCCGCCGCCGTGCGCTCCGTCACCGACGGCGAAGATCCGGTCGCTGCCGGCGAAAAGGTCGCCGATGCCGCGGCGATCGCCTTCGATGCGGCGTCCGCCATCCGCGACGACGTGCCGCGTGCCGCCCGCCTCGACTGGGAGATGCTCCATCGGATGCATCTCGGAAAATTTCCGGCGGTCGGCGAAAAGGTCAATCCGTCGGAAAACGGCATCTTAGGGCCACTGTTCCGCAAACAAGCGGGCGGGTCGAAAAAGAAATCCTCCGCCAAGGGTTCTGCTGCGGCGCAGGCCGCCGGTTCTGCGGACGACGACGCGAAAGCGGCCGAACCCGTCAAGCAATCAGTCCCTTCCGAAGATCTGGCCGCGACGTTCAAGCTGCGGGAAGCCGCCGAACTCCTGCGGACCAGGCAAGACGACCTGTGCGCGTTCGAGGCCAAGCTGGAAGAGGATCGGACATCGCTCGAATCGGAGCGATCGCAACTGACGGCGGCGCAAACGGCACTCGAAGAACAGCGCGCCGAACTTGAACGTCAGACGGCCCAGCTCGACCTCGACCGCGCGCGGGGCATCAACGACGCCAAGGCGGCAGAGGCGGCAGCCGAGGCAGCCGCGCGTCTGCAGCAGCGACAAACAGAACTCGAACGAAGCCAGTCCCACCTCGAGGCAGAGCGGAGCCATCTCGCAGAAGAACGCAGCAACTTTCTCGCTGAAATCGAGCGTTTGCAGAACGAGAAAGGCCAGCTCGAGAGGGAACGCGAATCGCTGGGACAGAAGGCGGCCGAAAGCGAAACAGCCGAGGCCGACCTCCAACGTCGGAAAGAATCGATCGAAGAGGAGCGGACCCGCGTTGCGGCCGAGCGCGAAAAGTTGCTCGGTGAGATCGAGCGACTGCAAGGCGAAAGAGGATCGTTCGAAAAGGAACGCGAGGCGCTTAGCGAGCAGGCGGCCCACAGCGCGTCGGTCGAAGCCGACCTCGCGAGCCAGAGAGAGTCGCTCGAAGAGGAACGCGAGCGGCTGACGGGTCAGCGCGAGTCGCTGAAGGCGGATGCGCACAAGCTCGAAGAACGCGCTAAAGAAATTGCCGAGCGCGAAGGGCAGTTGCGCAGCTTGCAGGCGCGGCTGGACGAAGAACGGACGACGCTGGTCGTCAAGGCGGAACAGACCGAGCGCGCGGCCATCGAATTGCGAGAAGCTTCGGAGAAGCTCAAGCAAGAAAGGCACCAGCTTCGGACTCACCAGGACGAGCTCCGCACGCGGCGGGAAGAAGTTTCGGCCGCGGAGCAGACGCTCGCCGACGATCGGGAAACGCTCGATGCCGAAGTCGAGAAGTTTCGCGACGAACTCGAAAAGGCGGCCGCCACGCGTGCCACCTTCGACCTGCGGGAGCAGCAGCTTCAAGTCCGCCAGCGCGAACTCGACTCCCGCGAGTCTTCGCTCAACGAGCGACAGGCGCAGCTCCAGCAGGCTCTCGAGACGGCACAGGCCCGTGAAGCTGCCTCGGCGAAGGAACGAGCGGAAACCGAAAAGCTGCGTCGGGACGTCGACGAGCGCCGACGTGAGTTGGACAAGGAGCTGGCCGAATCCAAGCTCCTGGCGAGCCACGTCGAGTCGGAGGCAGCCCGCATTCTGGCCGAACGCGACGAGTTGCAGGCCGCGCAGGACGACATTCGCGACCAACGTGCGGCAGTCGAGTCGGCCCGTCAACATCTCGAACACGACCGACAAAAGGTGCGCGACCTGACCAAGGACGTCGAACGCGATAAGAAAAAATGCGCGGACCTGCGGTCTCAATTCGAGGCCGATCAAAGGTTGCTCAAAGTTGGCCGCGAAGAGCTGGAGTCAGCCCGTACCGAGCTGAGGCAGCAGAACGAAAAATTCGAAGCGTCGCGCGTCTCGTACATGGAGGAGCGGGCGCAGGTTGCCAAGAAAGAGGCCGACATCCACAAGGCGCTCAAGCAACTGCGCGACGAACGAAAACGCCTGCAACCGGGCGAAGACGCGCTCTCTACTTGGAGCCTGACGCAAACCCCCAAAGAGACGGTGGCCGACTTGCAGGTGCTGCTCGGTCGACTGCACGAAGAGCGGACCCGTCTCAAAATCGAGCGCGGCCAGCTCGCGGAAGTCTTCTCGCTCATTAGCCGCACGGGAGCACGCGGATCCAAGGCGGCCCCGCGGCCCGATGCCGGCCAGCGCCTCGAGGGTCCGCGCCTCCGGATGATTCTGGAACCGGGAACGGCCTCGTCCTCGAAGCTGTCCGACTTGTTAGGCGAACTCTCGCTGCTCGACCGCCAGTTAGGCGGGCCGGGGGTCGAGTTCGTCGTGAGGGAATGTCGCATCTGGCAGCTTCCGACGCCGGCAGGCACCCAATCGGCCGCAGGGGTGCGATCCGAGGCGGCGCAGGATCGGTCATTCGTCGAGGTCTACGCGATTCCGCAAAAGCCCGGCTCAGGTGAAGGCGGCTCAAAGTACAGTGCCTCGCATTGGGATCGGTTCACCGCCAGTTTGTTCATGGTGTTGCGACTCGACGCGGGACAGGCGAACTATTTCGACCTGGCGGAAGCCGCGACTCGCGAACATCCGTCGTATGTCTTGGCGGCCGACGCGGCCCTGCGCTTGAGCCGCAAACCCAAGGCGAACGAGAGTGCGACCGTGCCGGCAGCAAGCGGCGCTACGGACAAAGCGACTCCGAAAGAGGCGTCGCTCGACACGATCAACCAACAGTTGCAACGAATCGAAGATTTCCGGCGCAAGCTCGAGCGGGAAGAGTCGATGATCCTGGAACTGGCGCCGGCCGTTGAGACGTCGCCCGAAGATTCAACCCCCGCGCCATCGGTCGTGCCGGCCGCCCTGAAGGCCAAGCTAGCCCCCAAAGCAATCTCTAAGCTGACGGCAATCGCAGCCCTCGTGGCGTCCGCGGTGGTCGTCATCTGGTGGTTCGTCCGCGGCTTCTAATTCTTTTCACCCTCTCCCGTTCCGATGGGTGAGGGCCCTTCTTTTAATCTCTTAATCCCTACGTCCCGTTCCGATGTTCAAGTCCCGTCCCGCTCGGAGAGGTCGGCGTGAGGGACGATACTTAGACGTATCCGGTCGCTCCCGCGAAGTCCCGAGTCCCGTCCCACTGTCCGAGTCTCGTCCCACGGTCTCGGTCCAAGCCTCTTGCCGCTTCACGGCCGGGGCAACAGGTTGTCCGGGCCATCCGCATTTCGTTCCAGCCCCGACGGGGCGCGATTCTAAAGCCCAGGTCGTAGCGCAGCGAAGGCCTGGGATCTGGACCGATTTCACAAGTCCTCACACAAAGCCCCAACCGGGGCGAGACAAGCGCCTCTAAGAAGGACCTCGACCGAGCCCACAAACCGGTGCCATCAGAGTGTCCGGACCTGGTAATGGGGTCGCCGGGTGCCATGGCAGCGGGCTCCGCGGTCTTGATCGATGTTCTCTCAAGCGTCTCCCTCGCGGGTGAGACATGCCCGCGCCGAGCCGTGGGCATGGCACCTGACGTCGGCAGGACAATCCGACGCTCGTTTCTACGACCGGGTCACGAATTCACTGGGTCAGTTCCCTAGTGAAACTATCTGACCCGACCCAGTGATCCGATTCTGTACAGTTCCTGCCGATCTAATTGGGTCCGTCCAATCCCATAAGCGGGACCTGTCCCACCGAGGCGGGCGCCGGCCCACCGGTCTCGGGTGCCTGCGCCGATCCCCAATCGAGTCCCGTCCCAGCGTCGAGTCCCGTCCCAGTGTCGAGTCCCGTCCCAGTGTCCCGAGTCCCGTCCCAGTCCCGAGTCCCGTCCCCAGAGACCTTCAGGGATTGCCGGGGACAAATCCGCTGGTTCAAAAAGGATCCCCACCCCGCCGGGGACAGCCGGCGGTAGAGACGCGAGCGGCCTCGCGCGCGGACGGCGATCCGTCAGAGCCAAGGCGCCCTATCTCCATTCAGCCATAAAAAGCCGATTTGGCCAAGATCAGTTTTTTCGAACGGTTGCCCGAGCGCTTCGGCCATGCGCCCGCTGGCACTTACCCAGTTCGACAACCTCCGACTTGGAAGGCCGATAAACAAAACCAACGCATGGCTTGTTTTTGCTGTTTAGAATTTAGCGTAATCAGGAGCAGACATGTTTGTGACCTGCATTAGAACCAAGGTGCCAAGTCGAGTCTGCAAACGGAGCGCTCAGCGCATCGACTCGATGCGATCACATGAAGAGGCCCTGCCATGCGATCGGCGAACATTGCGAGTCTTCTTTTGGTCTGCATTGCATTTCTTGCAGGGAGCGCGGAAACGCACGGAGCCGATCAAGGGATCCCCTCTCCGAGCGGAGGTTCCAAGAAGGTCAACGCACGTGCCAGACGCCTTCCCCCCAGGAGAATCTCGATTGCTGTCGACCGCGAAAAGTTCGGTGAAGATTTTAAGCAGACAATCCGAATTCCGGAGACAACTGGATTCGCCTATTTCGTTAGTGTGCAAGACGGCTGGTTGCATGTCGCGCGCCGAACTGCGGAAGGGGATCTTGTCTGGTATATCGTGCTGGCACGTGTTTCCAAGGCGGAGCTACCAGTGATTTCCGTGTTGGAGCGTACGGACGTTTTTGAATTGTCCTACGCCGGAGGCCTCTATTTCGTTCGTGAGAACGGAAGGTTCTTGCGATCCGTACGCGAGCCGAAGTCAGGTCCAAATTTCGTCAGTCCCTACAGCCTGCTGGGCAAGGGCATTCAAGATATCGGTGGCGCGAGCATGCCGGGATTTATGCTCTCGGGTTGGCATAACGCGGAGTGGTTCTTCGTGGCTTCAGGCCCGGACGAGCGCCCCATGGCCGTGCAGCGCGTGGACGCCGTGGTCCGGCTCAACCCAGTCAAGATGCAGGGAAAAGGGTATGGCGTGGAAACGCACCCGGGCCCCGTCGGCTACTTTTTCCACGGAGACACGTGGATGATGGACGACGGAGAGCTATTGGTCGCGATGCGTACGCTCGACGCCGAGTACAAATCGCAGCACGGGAAAGAAAAGCTTCGGAAATAAAATGAACGAAACCTGAGGCGCTTACGTTGGGCTCAAGTGCATCTCTGTTGCACAAGACTCCTGCCCGCCGGGCATGGCCACTCTCGTAAAATGAGTGTCCGTGAGGTTCTTGTGTGACCACCGCAACAGATTGGCCTACGGTCCGGGGCTTCCGCAAGGCGGGGCGCTCCGGCCACCCGCATCGCCTTGCCAGACGCGGCAAGCTCCGGCAGCCTCGCTACGCTGTTGATTGAATGACAGACGTCGACGTGCCGATTAGACGTGGGTGACAGTACCGGATGTGCCCCCACCCGCAGGCTTCGTCCCTGCTAAAACAGAGACACCGGCTTTCCGCCACCAAGCCGCCGCGTCCGTCGAACTCCAATCGGCAGCACAGACGCAAGCTGCCAAGGCCTGATCCACGAGCTGGATGTCGGCAAACCGCTCCTCGGGATCTCGACGGAGGCAGCACTGGATGACGGCGTCCAGATCGGCCGGGATCTCGGCGCGCAGATCCTGCAGCGGCGTTGGCTCCTGAGCCAGTGACGTCAGGAACTGTTCCATTCCTCGACCGCTGAACGGGGCCTGCCCGCTGAGGAGGAAGTAGCCAACTGCGCCCAAACCATAAATGTCGGTTCGGACGTCCGTGACACCCGTGGCGCGCTCGGGAGACATGAACCCCGGCGTACCCATCAAGAGCCCCGGCTGAGTCAGCTTGTCGTCGTCTGAAGGGCCGAGGTATTGCACCAGGCCGAAGTCCAGAATTTTGACCACGTCGACCAGGCCAGCCTGCTGAGTCAGCATAATATTGCCCGGCTTGATATCGCGATGGATCAGCCCCACGGCGTGAGCCTCGGCCAGAGCGGCGCAGACCTGTCGCAACAAGTAGACCACTCGGCCCGGGCTCAGGGGACCGTGACGCTCGACCAATTCGCCCAGGTTCAGTCCCTCGACGTATTCCATGACGTAATAGAAGGTGCCGCCCGGGGCGTGGCCGTAGTCGATGATTTCGATCGTGTTCCAATGAGTGAGGCGCGCCATGGCCTGAATCTCGCGCTCGAAGCGCCGGCGGCTTGTGGGGTTGGCGGCCATTTCGGGACGGATGAGTTTGATCGCGTAGGGCCGATTCAACGAGCGATGCTCGGCCAGGTACACTTCGCCCATGCCGCCTGCGGAAAGCCGTCGCTTGATGCGGTAGTTCCCCAGGTGCTGCGCCTCGGAGGCCTGCTGGCGCAGCGTCGTCAACTTGTGCGAGCCGAAGACGCCAATGGCGACGGCGGCGCCCATCACTCTGGCCATGGCAAACAGCTCAAAGAGCGGGAAGGTGGAGCGGCGCGATTCGGGGAAGGACAACCAGGTCGCCGCATAAACGAGCAGCGGGATCACAGCAATGCCCGTCAACATCCGCAAACTTCGTCGCCAATCGTTGGGGATCAGTACGCCGTAGATGAAGATCAGGAAGACCCAGTTGAGGCAACTGTGTGACACGAGCAACCACTGGTCGCCAGGCGGCAGCGTTCCCCAATAAAGCGAGTAGTGCTCGAAGTCCTTCCGCGCGGAATGGGCCGCATAGGCAGCCAACGCCAAAACTTCGACAACGCGCAGGCGGGATAGCGGCATATCACGGTCGCGCACCAACCATGTCACCAACGCCGCGTACCAAACTGCCATGCTCGTGTAGAGAGTCAGGCTGAGAGATTCGGCGCGACCATGCGGACTCGCGAGAGCCACGAGAATCATCACGGCGAAGGCGACGGCGCCGATCGCGGTGCCCGCGAGCAGACGTCGATGCACAACAGCCGCAACTTCGTTCTCGAGACGACGCGACTCGGGATCGAATTGTCGGGCGGCACGGGCGGGCCCCACGGGGGGCGAAGCCGAGGCGAGAGTTCGCGTCGTCGGTGACGCGGGCCGCGACTCACGGACCAACTGGTCCGTTCGGCCGGTAGCCCCCGCGTCCGTTTCCGGCTCGTGGTTCGGGAAACTTCCCCAGCTCATTGGAATGTGCTCGAGATGGTTTCACGATCCTCGCGCGCGTGGCCCGATCCGTCAAGGGGGTAGATGCCGCCAGGCCACTCGCACCTGCGAGCGCGCACGATCGCCCCGGTAGAAACCCCAATAGAGGCGGCGGCGGATGATCCACCGCCGCCGACCGCTCGCCGGCCGGGCAACTGCGTCTAGCGATTAAACAGGAACCCCGGGCTGTTGATGAGCGCCCACATCAGGTCTTGGGTCGCCTCGGTCGGTTTCTTCACCTCCGCGAGATAGGCTTCGGCTTTTTTCGATCACTGCCTCGGAAAGACAAGGGACTCACCCGGCAGACCAATCGCCTTGTCAAACCGGCGCCGACCAAAAAAGTCAGCGCGATAGGGGACAAACAGATTCATGGGATCTTGCGCCTTCCCCTCCAGAAAACAGCAGATCGCATCGACCTTGTTCTCGTAACCAGGTAACCTCGCCCCGACATTCACGCAGATGCCACAGGCCTGAATTGCCAGTTCCTCCGCCATCTTGCGCAATGCACCGCGCAGGAACTCGATTAGCTCTGTTGAGTTCGGCCGTTCAACGCCGAGATCGGCGTTGACCATCTCCGGTCGGCCCTCGGCGTTGATGAAGGCACCGAAGGGAATGAATTCGCCGCGCTGCCTCTTCAGCAACTCCTGCCCCGTGTGGACGAGAACCCCGGCTAGAGCAGCGAAATGATCGTCGGCTTCCACGGAACATTCGTTCGGGTTTGCAAGGCGAAGCATGGAGTGAGCAGCCTCTTGCTGCTGCGCCGTCGCCCATTTAACGAAGAATCGACGGGTCGACGCGCGCCGCTCGCCAAGTCAGCGGTTGAACAAGAATCCCGGGCTGTTGATGAGCGCCCACATCAGGTCTTGGGTCGCCTCGGTCGGTTTCTTGACCTCCGCGAGATAGGCTTCGGCTTTCTTCGACTCGTCGGGGGTTGGCAGGCGGCACAGCACCGAGAGGTAGACGTCTTCGACGAGCGCTTTCGGTTTGGCGCCTTCCGCCACGCGGCGCGCGATCAGCCCGTTGGGGTTCGCGATGGCGTCCGAGATGGTGGGTCCGTTGATTAGGCTGAGCGTTTGACCCAGGCTGACGGCGCTCGTTCGTTCGCACTCGCAGGGTGACTCGCGCGGGGCTCGGCCGAACATGTCGAGGAAGCCGACGTCGATTTGCGGGTCGGGAAGTTGGGCCGCGCGGAATCCGGGGGGCGCTCCCTGAATGTTGAAGGGCGAGCCCGTGGCGACCATCAGCGCGTCATAAAGGTCTTCCGCGGGGAGCCGTCGGGGATACGCGTGGGAAAAGTTCGTGGCGTCGTCAGTGTTCCACTCGTTCGTGCGATAGGTTCGCTGATACGTGTGGGATGTGACGATCGTTCGCACCAGGTGCTTGAGGTCAAAGTTGTGGGCCACGAAGTCGGCCGTCAGCGCGTCGAGCAGCTCGGGATTGGAAGCGGGATTGCCCGCGCGAATGTCGTCGACCGGGTCGATAATTCCGCGACCCAGGAAGTAGCTCCAATACCGATTCACGAGGCTCTTGGCGAAGTAGGGGTTGTCCTTTGACGTCAGCCAGCGGGCCAACTCGGTGCGGCGGTCCTTGGTGCCAACGTCCATCCCCGTGTAATGGAACGGGAAGGACGCGTTCACGGCCGTGTTCGTCCGCGGATTGATGACGGCTTCGGGAGCCTTGAGTGTGTAGACGATTTCGTCGTCCGCAATCGTGCCGGGGGCGCGTCCGACGGCCGAGAAATAGGCAGACAATTCGTAATACTGCTCTTGAGTCCAACGCTCGAACGGATGGTCGTGGCACTTGTTGCAATTGAAGCGAATGCCGAGAAAGACCTGCGTCATGTTTTCCATGACTAGGCCCGGCTCGCGTGCGATGCGGTAGTAGTTGGAGGCCGGATTCTCGAGGGTGTGGCCGCTCGCCGTCATCAGGTCGTAGACGAACTTGTCGTAGGGCTTGTCGGCTGCGATCGATTGGCGAATCCAGTTGCGAAAGGCCCAGACGCCTTTTTCGGAAACGTATTTCCGCCGATTGAGCAGCAAGTCGCTCCATTTGAGCGTCCAATGGTCGATGTAGGCTGAGCTGGCGAGCAGTTCTTCGACGCGCGCTTGCCGCTTGGTACGCGAATCGCGCGGGTCGGCGAGAAACGCGCGGGTTTGTTCCAGCGTAGGAGGCAGCCCAACCAGGTCGAGCGAGATGCGACGGAGGAATTCGGCGTCGGGGCACAGATCGGAGGCCCACAGCTTCATCTTCTGCAGCTTGGCGTCGACGTGCTTGTCGACGAAGTTGAACTCGGGGCTCGCCTTCCAAGCGTAACCGTCGCGGGTACCGATCACGGTCACCGGAGCGACCGCGTATTGTCCTTCGTAGCGCACGAGTGCGGCGGCCTCACCGCGGCGGACGGCTTCCACCTGTCCCGTCTTGCCGACGACCGCCACCTCGAAGTTGCTTGTGTCGAAGACGGCGTCGCGCGTCACGTCGCGCGAAGTGCCGTCGGGAAAGTGGGCAATCACGATCAGTTGTTGCGTTTCTTTGGCGTTTTGCAGCACGGGCGTGGAGGGGAAGACCTCGATCTTTGTGACCCGCGTGTTGTCCTTGTAAACGCAGCCTTCGGAGATCCACTCGTGCAGCAGCTTGTAGTAGCGCGAGTCTTCGCTGATCAAAAATCCGCCTTCGTGCGGCACGCCCTGCGTCGGCTTCAACAGCATCAGGCTTTGGGAGGGCAGGGCTCGGTTGCAGCGACGACCGGAGACGTCGTCCACCAAGGCGCGATAATCGAACAGCGGATCGTAGCCGCGCAGCGACAATTTGAATCCCGCGCGACCGGCCTGCGATCCGTGACACGTCCCCTGGTTGCAGCCCACTTTGCTCAATGCGGGGATGACTTCGCGGACGAAATCGACCGGCTGCGGCGAAGCGTCAGCGATGTGGACGTGCAGTTTCGTCTCGAGTCCGACCGCCGAGATCAAGAGTTCGGCATCGCCCTTCGCGGCGGCGACGATATACCCCTCTTCATCGACGGTGATTTTCGGCGATTGTGGCTTCAGGTGGGCTTCGAGCGTGACGTCCTTCCGCGCACCATTGGGGCCGACGGCCGTCACCAGAATGCGGCGACTATCGCGGAGCGCACTCAGCTCGAGGTGGCTGGGGAAAACTTCCAGCGAGTTGAACTTGGCCGGCGCGGCGGCGGAAACGACGGGCGCCAAATCGCACAGCAAGAAACCGAGCGCGGCCAGCGCGATCGAATGGGCGATTGAAGTCTTCATGCGTCGTTCTCCTGGCCGCTGGGGCAGGCACCGCTTCCGAAACGGTCAAACTTCCAGCGTCGATTTTCCGGCGGCCAATTGTCTTGTCGGTGAACGGGAACTTCTCTGCAAGGCAGGGGGGCCGCTTTAGCGGGCGGCAGTCTGAACAGGCGTGATTTCAACAGGCAGGAATTCTTTGACCAGCTTGCCGCTGGCGGCGTCGTACAGGCGGACTTTTCCTTCGAACCCGGCAACGGCCACTTGCTTGCCGTCGGGCCGAAAAGCCACGGCATAAACGGGTCCCGTGATCTTGGCCAGGTCGTGAACGAGCTTGCCGTCGTCGGTGTTGTAGATACGGGCAGTGCCCCCCGTGGCGGTGCTTGCCCCCACCACGAATTGGCTGCCATCCTTGTTGAACTGCATGCTGAAGATGCGGCCGGGGAGCGGCTCGTAACCGCGGATGCGATTGAAGTCGTCGCCGATGACCCGCGTCTTCGTGCGGAAGATCTGGTAGAGCTTGGGCTCGCCGTCGGCCCCGCCGGTGAGCACCTGCTCCCGAGAGGGATGCCGCTCGACGACAACCAATCCCCCCTTGAGCGCACCGGGGGTGATGCTCGTGATGTTGTCGACGAATTGACCATTTTCGACCACGACCAGCTTCATGGACATGTCTCGGCTGACGGTGATCAAGTAGTCCTGCTTGAGCGAAAAGGTCGTACCCAGCACGTAATCCGAGTGGGCGTCGAATCGCATCATTTCTTTGCCGTCGCCAACACGGACGATTCGGGCGCGATTGTCGGCTCCGCCGAAGGCGAACAGCTTGCCGTCGTTGTTGAACGACGCTCCGTAGAGCGAGTCGAACGTGACGGGCAGCGCCAATTTCAATTTCTTCTGGGCGACGTCCCAGAACTGCACCTCGCCCAACAGCGCGGGGGTTCCCCCGACCGCCCCGAGGGTTTTGCCGTCGGGGGAAAAACAGAGTGATTCGATCCGCTGGGCGCGGCCGATCAGCCTTCCGACCGGCTTCGCGCCGTCGGCCTGATGCAGCAGGATTTCGTGGAAGCCCGACACTGCCAGCAGACTGCTGTCTGGCGAATAAGCCAACGCGGCAATCACCGGCGGACTGGCGTATTTGGGTGGATTCTCGGCGGTGACGGGGTCTTTCACGCCTTCAGGAGTGTCGTCTTTGGCTCCCTGCGCGATCCAACGGCGAATCAAGTCGACTTGGACCGGCTTGAGCTTTTCGCCGTTTTTGGGCATCTCCGGCTTATCGCCAGAAACGTATTGCACGAGGGTGCTGTTGTCGGGCTTGCCGACGACCAGAGCGGGACCCGCTTCGCCCCCTTTTTTTACACCTTCATAAGTCGTCAGCAGTAGGCCGCCGCCTCGTTTGGCCGGCTGATGGCAACCGCTGCATGATCGCTGCAAGATGGGTCGCACGTGGCGGTAAAAGCTGACGTGCTCCGGTTTTTTGGAGGCATCGGTCGGCTTGTCGGCGGCTGCGGCGATCCCCGCCAGGGCGGCGACCAGTACGGTCGCTCTCGCCACGGATAGGCATCGGCGCCTGGCGCTTGGGCGTCGAATCGGCACGCGCGGTTCCCCTCATCTTTCGACGCATTTTCGGAGCAGCGTCCGACGCTCTCCCACAACGCATCGGTAAGTCATCATACAAGACGTCGGAGACCGGGGTAAAGCGTCGTGGCAAGCGAGACAGCTTGCGGCTGCTTCACGCGCCTTAGTACAACATCAATAGCCGCCTCTTTTTGAGGATTGTTTCGGAATGTCTTTGCCGCCGGCCGACGAATCGCGACAGAGAGCGGCTCGCGTTCCGCCAGGCCAGCCGTCGGAACCCCAATCCGACACGCCGGCCTTCGAAGAACTGGCCGAGCACGCGGTCAAACAGTTCGGCGAATTTCGCATCCTGCGACCCTTGGGCCACGGCGGGATGTCGGAGGTCTATCTTGCCGAGCAGACCTCGCTCCACCGGCAGGTTGCCGTCAAGGTGCTGCGGCAGGAACTGCTCTCCGATTCGACCATTCTCAAGCGCTTCGAGCAAGAGGCCAAGGCAGCCGCCGCCCTGATGCACGCGAATATCGTGCAGGTCTATGCGTTCGGCCAGCAGGACGGGCTGTACTACATCGCCCAAGAATATGTGCAGGGGATGAACCTGCGGCAGTTGCTGAACCGCCGCGGTCCCCCCGAGCTGTTGGTCGCCTACCACATTATGCGGCAAGTGGCCGCGGCACTCACGGTCGCTGCCGAAGCGGGCATCGTCCACCGCGACATCAAGCCCGAGAACATCCTGATCACGCGCAAGGGGGAAGCGAAAGTCGCCGATTTTGGTCTGGCGCAGCTGGCCCAATCGGAGCAGCGGGTCAACCTCACGCAGGTGGGCATGACGATGGGCACGCCCCTCTACATGAGCCCCGAACAGATTAACGGCGAGACCGTCGACCACCGCAGCGACATTTATTCGTTCGGTGTGACGTGTTACCGCATGCTGTCGGGCCATCCCCCGTTTCGCGGAGACACCACGCTGGGCGTGGCGATGCAACACCTGACGCGCAAGCCCGAAGATCTGAGCACGCTCCGCAAGGATTTGCCGCCGGTCATCTCTGAAATTGTGCACAAGATGATGGCCCGCAACCCTGCCGACCGGTATCAGCACGCCCGCGACATCACGCAGGACTTGAAGAAGGTGGGGCGGCTGATCAAAGACGACCCCGGTGCGGCGGGCGCCGTGAAGCTGTCGCAGATCACGGTCCCTTCGCCTGCGCTAGCTCCTGTTCGCGCGCCGCGCGCGATCTCCAGATGGAGCGATGGGTTCTTCAATTGGCCCGTCTCCCGGCACGCGATCGCCCTGGGAATTGCGGCGCTCGTTTTCGGGAGCGCCTCGGGGGCCGTCGGGTGGTGGCTGCGGCCGAAAGACCCGTTGCAAACGCCCGCCCTGCAGCAGGACCGCAGTCCGCATGAGCCGACTGCCCAGAAGCAATTCGCGCGAGCCAGCCAGCTGCGATCTGATGAAGACGCATGGCGAGCCGTGCTCGACTACTACCCCGACGATCGCGTCTATACGGTTCAGGCCAAGGAGCGACTCGCGGTTTTGTACCTGCGGACGCTGAAACTCAAAGAAGCCGGCAAGCTCTTCAACGAACTGGAGTCGATGGGGCGCGAGAACCCCAAAGAGCACGCGATCGGCATCGCCGGCCAGGCGATCATCGCGACCCTGCAGAAGGACTACAAAAAGTCGCAGGGATTCATCTACGACCTGGGCGACCTGACGCAACGCCGCACTCAACTCAGCAGCGACCTCTGGCAGATGCTCCAACACGCCGGCCGCATCAACGCTCGCGAACTAGGCCAGCAAGAGAACAAGCAGCTGCAGGATCTGTTTGAGGGTGAGCCGTAGACGCACTGCGGAGCACTGTGGGACCGGCGAGCCGCCAGCGTCAGCTGGCGAGTGCTTCGATTTGATCACCCGTTGATTCTGGGACGAGTCGTCGAAGGAGCCGCCATGTGTCGGATGCTGGCAGCCATCCTGCTCGTAGGCAGCTCGTGTGCATTCGCGCAAGGTCCGCGAGTTGCCGAGGATCAAAAGCAGCTCCAAGGGATCTGGCGCGTCCGCGAGGTGGTGGGGCCCGCCGCGGTCAAGGCTGCCATGCTCCAAATGGAACTGGTTTTTGTGGGCAAGACGCTGTTGCCGCTGGCAGCGGGAGAGCCGAGCTCGGAAATGTCCTATTCACTCGATCCCGCGAAGAACCCCAAACAAATCGACTTACACGCGATGCCCCAACTTCTTGCGAACGGCCAAGCGGTGCCGCCTCCGCAGCCGGGTATTTATGCGTTCGAGCAGGATCGGCTCAAGCTTCGCTTCGCACAAGAACAGGACCGCAGGCCAGCAGATTTTTCGGTAAGGCGTGACTCGCCTGCCGGGGATTGCGTAATCATCTTGGAGCGTGACACGTCCCCTGCCGCTCGCACAAAAATCCGAGATGCACGAGCGATTCTGGCGATCAGAGAACTCGGGGGAACGACGTTTTCCGGGGGCGCGCAACCGGGGCCGCCGCCGACTTTAAATGTTAAACTGGACGAATCAAACGGCGACGCCCATCTGGCAAAGATGGCTCAGCAGCTCAAAAACCTCAGCGCGGTGCACGGGCTGTTTCTATGTCGTAGCAAGGTGACCGACGCCGGCCTGGCCTCTCTGGACGGAATCAACAATATTTCGCACATCGACCTCGAGGCGACGGCGATCACAGATGCCGGCCTTGAGCACTTGCGAAATATGACCCGCCTCAATTCGTTGATCGTCACGGACACCAAGGTTACTGCCGCAGCCGTTTCACGACTCAAGCAGTCGTTGCCACAACTGCGAGTGACCCATTTCTCTCGGGCCGAGAGTGTCTCCCAATTGGCGATCACCAACGCGGGCGGCACGCAGTCTTCCGACGCATCGGAGAGGCTGGTCGAGATTCGCTTCGCTCGGAAGCTAAGCGACTTTCAACTGCTTGGACTGCAGAAGCATCTGGAGCTGTGGAAGACCTCGCTGCGCTCAATCGACCTGACCGGTAGTGAGATCACCGATCGCGGTCTGGAGGCGCTGAGCGGCCTGACTTCGCTCGAGCAACTCAATCTCAAGGGGACCGACGTCACGGTGGCCGGAGTCAAATCCCTCAAACGCACCGTGCCGAATTTGAAAGTGAAGCACTGACGACGCGATGACTTCGAGGGCGAACGCTAGGCCCCCCGTGCTGGCACGCTTTCGGTCCGGCGAGCCGCCAGCGTCAGCTGGCGGGTGCTTCGATTCTGCACGTGGTGATTAGGGTCAGAGTCAGTTGTCCTTTGAGCGGTCGACGTATGTGGAAATGTCGGTGATGAAGTGTGATCGCTGCGGCCTTGCATTTCATGGGGGCAACCCCTCTCGCTGATTTCGACGGTCGCGAGTTCCGGACCGCACCTCATCGAGGCTCCCGTCCCGATTCTGCTTTACTCTGGATGCGCGCACCTGCCATGTATGGTTAGCGAAACCAACGAGTGATGCCGCAACGGTCGAAGCGGAGCTTCGAAAAGAGCGGCCCTAAGCGGAGCTTGGGACCGAGGCAATGTTACCGCAGGCAGGCACAGCCTGCCCTACAACACTGAGGACATCAGCTCGCAAAGCGAAGCACCCGCCAGCTCACGCTGGCGGCTCGCCGGCGCGGCGCACTTCGCCTGCGCTCACTTACTTCGCCAGCGCCGCCTGCGCCGCCGCCAGCCGCGCGATCGGCACGCGGAACGGTGAGCAACTCACGTAGTCGAGTTCGATCTCGTGGCAGAACATGACACTCGCCGGGTCGCCGCCGTGTTCGCCGCAGATGCCGATTTTCAGATTCTCGCGCGATTTGCGGCCGCGGTCGACGCCGATGCGCATCAAGGCCCCGACGCCCTCCTTGTCGATCGTCTGGAAGGGGTCGCTGCCGATGATGTCGTGTTCTTGGTAGTAGCCGATAAACGCACCATAGTCGTCGCGGCTCATGCCGAGAGTGGTTTGCGTGAGGTCGTTGGTGCCGAAGCTGAAGAACTCCGCGGCCTTGGCGATCTGATCGGCCACCATGGTGGCGCGCGGAATCTCGATCATCGTGCCCACCAGGAAGTCGATCTTTGCCGCCTTCTCCTTGAAGACCTTGTCGGCTACTTCGCGGACGATGGCTTCCTGGTTTTTGTACTCGGCCAGGAAACCGACGAGCGGGATCATCACTTCCGGATGAACGTCGACGCCTTCTTTTTTCACCAGGCAGGCGGCTTCAAAAATGGCTCGCGCCTGCATGGCGGTGATCTCGGGATAAACGATCCCCAGTCGGCAGCCGCGATGGCCGAGCATCGGATTCGACTCTGCGAGCCCCGAGACGCGGCGTTTGATCGCATCGGCCGATACGCCCAGTTGCTTGGCCAGTTTGTCGGCCAGCCCCTCTTGCTCCTCTAGATGGTGGTCAGACAAGAATTCATGCAGCGGCGGATCGAGCAACCGGATCGTCACCGGCCGGCCCTTCATTTCGCGGAACAGTCCGGCGAAATCGTCCCGCTGGAAGGGCAACAGCTTGGCCAGCGCCTTCTCGCGTGACTCTTTCGTTTCGGCGACGATCATCTCGCGAATTTCATCGAGATGGCCGAAGAACATGTGCTCGGTGCGGCACAGGCCGATCCCTTCGGCCCCGAACGCGACGGCCTGCGC
>DASRXU010000577.1:0-7929 GCA_035687365.1 Planctomycetaceae bacterium
ACTTTGAGCTGTCGGCTCGGAGCCGCAATTGCCTCGAACGGGCCGGCATCGAAACACTCGGCGATCTCACCGCGATCAGCGAACACGATTTGCTGTCGAGCAAAAACTTCGGCGAGACGTCGCTGCGAGAAATTCGCGACATCCTCAAATCCCGGGGCCTGTCGATCGGGCAGTTCGCCGCGCGATCGCCCCTTTCGGCGCCGTTGTTTACGCCCGAGACCGTCTCTCCCCAGGAGCAGGCGCTCATCGAAGCGCCGGTAGGCGATCTCAACTTGTCGGTGCGAGCCCGAAAATGTCTGTCGCGGTTGGGCCTCGTCACGATTGGCGAGCTACTTTCCAAGACGGCTGATGAGTTGCTTTCGGTCCGTAATTTCGGCGTGACGTCACTCAACGAAGTGCGGGCTAAGCTGACCGAGATGGGACTGCGCCTGCGGAACGACTGAGTCGGCATTTCGCCCCGAATTTGACGCCATGACCACCGTCGAGTCTCGGATATCCGAGAATCTGGCGCGAATTCGCGCAGGCGTCGACGCCGCCTGCCGTCGCGCCGGACGTGCATCGTCTGATGTGCTCCTGGTCGGTGTGACCAAGTCGGCGCGCCTGGAGTGGATCGAAGCGCTCGTTGACGCGGGCGTCTTCGACCTGGGCGAAAGCCGTCCTCAACAATTGCTCGAGCGGGCGCAAGAGATTCGCCCCGTTCGCTGGCATCTGATCGGCCATCTGCAGCGCAACAAGGTGCGTAAGATCCTGCCGGTCGTGCACTGTTTGCATTCGATCGACAGCCTGGCGCTGGCGACGCGAATCGACGGCTTGGCGGCCGAACTCGACCTAAGCCCACGGCTGCTCCTAGAGGTCAACGCGGCGGGCGAAGCGTCAAAGGACGGCTTCGCGCCGGATCAACTCGCCGCCGACTGGACAGCGCTTTGCGCACTGTCTCACGTAGAGATTGCCGGCTTGATGACGATGGCCCCGTTCTCCGACGAACCGGAAGACTCCCGCATTACGTTTCGACGTCTCCGCGAGCTGCGCGACCAACTGGCTGCAAGACCCGGTTCTGTGGCGCTGCCGGAACTCTCGATGGGCATGAGCGGCGATTTCGAGGTGGGGATCGAAGAGGGGGCGACCATGATCCGGATCGGCACCAATCTGTTTGAAGGCCTCTCGGCCGCCGAGTAGCCGCTCATTCCTCGCTGGTCAGCTGAGTCCGCTCCGCGCAAAAAAACGGGGCAGGCTCAAGTGAGTCTGCCCCCATCTCGACGCTTCTGGGGAAGAAGGCCGATCTCTCGTTGGTGCACAACTAGACAAAGCTTATTTGATCGAAAGCGCGGTCGAGATCTCGCTGAGGGCACTGTTCACGTGCTGCATGGCCCGTTGATGGCGTTTCCCTGCGGTATTGGTCGTCGTCATCTGCTGCAGCATCGTTTGGGCTTGCTTGAGCTGTGAGTCCGAGGTTCCCTGTTGCTCTTTGTTCTTGCCGTCACCCTTCAAGCTGACGCCGAGTACGCGACCCGCCTGGTGGAGGTGCTTCATGGCCTTGGCGCGGTGCCCCTGATAGTCGTGGTCGGCCTGCGACAGGAGGCGATAGGCCTGCGTAACTGCCTGGACGTCGGCCGGATTGGCCGGCGCCTTGCCGGCCGCGTTCCCGGCCAACCCGACGGGTGCATACGGTCGGTTGGCCCGAATGGCGTTGCGACGCTGGCGTCGAGTCCCGTTCTGGGCCAGCGACGAGGAAGGCAGGATGGAAGCGACAGTGACGAGGGCAAGTGTGGCGACGACGACCAGACGTGCAGGCTGCTTCATTTCGACCTCGCTGACGACGGAATGTCCGGGATGTTGAGAGAAGTGGTTATCTTCATTTTCGCTGAAGAGGCCCCTGAATCAACAAACCCCGTCAGATTGGCCGCGGGGTTTGGCGATCGGATTACATTTCGGCAATTCTCGATTTCCTCAGCGTGTTCTCGGTGCCCGGAGACCTCCGATCCACCGCTCGCGGCGACTTTCCCGGGAGATTGAGAGGCCGGGGTGACACACGGCTCGGGGCCGCGGTACAATCACGCCGCGATCCATTACGAATCGTGTGAGCCAATCACCCGATTCGGGTGTCGCACTGATGAAAAAGCGGGGCGTAGCTCAGCTTGGCTAGAGCGCCAGCTTTGGGAGCTGGATGTCGCAGGTTCAAATCCTGTCGCCCCGACTTACATTTCTTAACGACGTTCCCTCCGAACCGGATTCTTCTCGATCCGATTGGGTGAGCAAACGATGCTCATCCTGCCCTGTGGCCGCGTTGGCAGCCTCAGGGCTCCGTTTTTTGATGATCTTCCACCCAGTCGGCCCTTCGTGCAAAGCAACGGGCGGCGGAGCCGCCCCGATTGTGACGATTCCGCCAACGACCTTGTTCAGCAGCCTTTTGCCTTTTTGCACAGGCCTAAAGCGCACGAAGAATTTGATATCGGCCAGTTCGATGGCCTGCGTGGCGAGCGGAAGCTGCTCTGGTTTCGAAGCAAGTTCCGAAAGACGGTTCGTAAAGCCGATGGCACGATCAATCTCTGCATCGATTTCCGTGCCTATCCGCACTTGGCGATTTTTCGCCGGCGACGTCTCGCGTCGCCTCAGCTCTTCCAGCACCGACGCAACGGCCCGAAACTGGTCTTCGTTCGCTGCGAAGGCCAAGTTGCGCTCGGCCAGCTTCATTTCTTGGCGCACACGCCCGAGTTGTTCCTGAATGCCAGCGGTATTCTCCTCCGATCCGACCTGTTGAAGCTCTGCCTCCGCGAGCTGTCTCAAGCGTCCTCTGAGTTTCTTCAAGACGTCGGGCGAATGGAGTCGCTGTTGTAGACAGCTCAGAGCAAACTGCGTCGCGAGCGGACCGTCGATATGATTATGAGCGCAGCGTTGGCCGTGACTCTGTTGATACAAGCCACATTGAATCTCCGTGCGGCACGCGGTACATCGGCCAGGCGCAGTTGAGATCGAAGACACGACAACCCAGCGGATTCCGTGAGGGATCATGGGCCCGGGGCTTTCCCCGTTGCGTCCCACCCCGCACATCAAGTAACTCTTGCAGTGCTTGAAATCTCTGCTCGGTAATAATCGGTTCAAAGGGCGACGCCGATTTGGCTGCGATTCGATTTCCTTCAGGATTTCGGATCACCTTGGGCTGGACGGGTTCGCTCGGCTGGTTCGTCTCTCGGTAATCGCCGTCTTCTAACGCACGTGGCCCGGCTGGAGTCATCCGCAGCTGATCGCCCATTGAGCGCTGACCGTAGGTCGCGACAGCGACAAGAAGACGGTTGCGTCCGATGGCAGTGATGGTGGGCGGATGCCACTGACCGCTAACCAGGCGTTTGACTCCGTGCTTGGTTCGGTATCTCCCAGCATCCGGCGAGGGGATTCCCTCTTCGTTCAACTACTCGACTGGCCGCCTTCTTCTCAAGCATCGTTAGGATTCGGCGGACAAGGGCCAATTCGGTATCGGGCCCGGGCAACCATACGACGTGGTGGCCCTGCATCTTGACGTGTTCGCGATCGACTAACTGACGGACTGGCGTCCCATCGGCTCGGACAAGCCAACGACGAAAACCAAAAGGAGCTCTGCCACCGGTCGAGAAGCCGGCCTTCGCCAGCGCGATCTGTGCAAAAATGATCCTTCGCGCAAGTTCTTGCCGGAAGGCGCCAGCGTTTTCGTAGTCGACGAGCGAAGTAATCAAGTCACCAATGTGCTGCCTTTTTCCCCTCAGGATTGGGGCTACGACTCGATCCATGAATACGATCGTAATTCCGGCCGCGCGAATTTCGTTTTCCAGTTGGACTCCATCAAGGGGGTCATCCGGGCGCGCTAAACGGTCGCGCTTCGGAATGAACAGGTGCGAAACGGATGGGTCGCGACTGATTTCTGCCCTAAGAGCATCGAGGCCATTTCGACTGAGAAGATTGCCCTTAACGTCGAAATCGAGAAACAGGTCCCCATCAGCAAACTTGCCCTCTCAAATCATCGATTTGATTTGGGCTGGAGTCCCCCGAAACGTGACTTCATATTTGTTGGCTTGGTCGATGGCCCATTCGACGTATTTGGCGCGAGTCATTTCATGCTTGCCGCCGGAATCCCGCGTGTGGAAGAGGCCTCGGCCTCGAGTCGATCGCTTCATGATTGTGCATCCTCGTCGATATCTGTCCGCAGTTTGTTCCGGTTCGTCCACAAGAATTCGGCAAGCGCGTCCACAAGCAGATCATCGTCGGCCAGCACTAATGCGATTTCGGCACCAAAGCTCTCTTCGCCCTGCCACCCGAAGTGCTGCACCCAGACAAGATTCACCTTCTGCCACAGCTCGAGGCGAGTAACGTCGGCGAATTCAGACGGACCCAGTTTTGCGCGGCGCTCCAAGTCTTTGCCAGCGCTGTCTGCGCTGGGAAGTCCGGCCTCAACGTGGACCGCAAGGCCTGCAGACTCCCACATCACCAACTGTATGACAGCGCCGAGCTCGAAGAGAAACCCGGTAGGCAGCGGGCACGAGCGGGCGTCTTTCGGGTCGATGCCAGCCCTCGCGTAGATCGCATCGACCACGTGGACGACGAGAGCCGCGACAAAATGGGCGCGTCGAGCAACCGCTACGACGGCCGGCGCGATAGCGTCGGCAGCCGCCATGCTGCATCCGGTTTAATTGTTCATTGGCTTCCGTACCACGATCGTCACCGAGTTCCGAGCTGATGAGGGCGCGATCGTAGGTCGGATCTCGGCGACGAGCAAGAACAGTTGGCCTCGCTCGTTCCGATGGTACCGTTTATTCCGGATATAACGACTGCAGCCATCGTCGCCGATGCTCGACGAGGCTGATGACCTCGCCAAAGAGCGATTCTGTGTGCCCTGCGAGGAGTGCCTTTGCAACTGGAGGGCACCCCACGAATGGGATGAAGCGCCCGCGCGCTTCTGCGATTGAGGGCTCGAAATCGGACGGCAGATCCAGATACTCCTCGCTGTCCCACACAAGAGCGCCGATCCCGTCGGGCAGCAACAACACAGCATGCCAGATTTGGACAGTGTTAGACGCATCGGTCGAAATCTCGTAATCGCGAACGAGGAGGGGTTTTCCGACGATCGCCTGCTCGGGAATGATGCCGACGCCGGCAATCTGGCGGGCGAGCGTGTTCAACTCGCCGGCATGGGCTTCCGCATGTTCGGCCGCGTTCCGGGCATCAGAAACCCCGAATCGCTTGGCGGCTGCGGAAGTGCTCTCGCCGCCGGCTAGCACGTTCACAAGGGCGCGATCCCTCGCCGACAGCCGCTTGAGCCAAGCTTCGAAGTCGAGTCGGAATGCCGCCGCGTCGCTGGGGGAATAGACTCCGCTTGTCGACGAGTGTTTCGCGCCACGATCGACCGAATCGGTCGACTGTCCCTTCTAGAGACACGACCGCGAAGCCGCGACACCGCTGAGCGTGCGCGCACATGACGTCGCGGCCGTTGAAATGAACGCCGACCGACCGACCTGCACGGACGTGAGCGATCGCATAGGTGGCCAAAGGGGTTGCGTAGGCGGAATCCGTCAGCTTGCGCGAGATGAGGCGGGCGTAGAGCACATAGGCTGCAGCGACTACGTCGAGCACGAATTCGCTTCTCACCCGGACGGGAAGCCGACGCGCTGCGGCTGTCGCCTGCCGCCGGATCGAAGGCAGGAGCGCAACAAATGGTTCATTCGATCCACGGACGGGGTTGTCAGAACTCTCAGTGGATGCCGGTGCCGACATGGGGGGACGACCTCCTTCAAAGAGACCGTCCCCATGGGAGGGACGGTCTGTGTCACAAAGGAACACAAACCGCCCCCGCCCGATGCGAGAGCGACACACGCGCCGACGTTTACGTCGGCACGGTCAGTTCGAAACAAAAAATGGCCTGCCAGAAACCCCTTGGATTCATTGGCAGGCCATCGACGCGTATTTGTCGAAAGACAATTCTGTCGTCAAATCTAATGTACCGCGAAATGACGCAAAATTTAGGCAACCAACAAGGTCAAAAGTCGTCGACAGTCAGGATCGCGATGCGCCCAGAGATTTGGCACGCCGAGGCATCTGCCGGCGCTATTTTGATGTAATAAGGCGTAGTGACCCGCGCGACGCTGGCGACGCCGCACCCCTGCTTGCAATCCGTTGGGCCGCCCGAAGCCGAGTACCGGAAACCGTCGAATCGACGAGTTTCCGGTGTTTTGATTTTCTTGATGAGTTTCTCGGAACGGGACTGTCGCGAAGCCCTCGCGTTGCGTGTCCGGTCTCCAGAGAACCGTCAAAGGAACCTTTTTCGGGAATCGGATCCGTCCGCGCTGATTGCCGTACCTTTTGTCGGAATCGGCGCTCGGCAGCCACCTGTCACTGCGAGCATGCAAAACTCGAGTAGAAGCGGCCACTGCCCGGCTACTGCGACACTATTGTGCCTGACTCCGTCCTGACTGAGTCCAGAATCGACGTGCGGAGAATGCGTCGGTCGCGGCGGCCCAGCGTTTCGAGGACAGCCAGTCCGGGCAGCCGATTACATTTCGAGGCGAACCTTCCAAACAGCGTGTAACGATCGGCCTCGTTCTGCGCTTGGGTTTGAGGTCGACACGCGAACGGAGAGACCGACGATGCCTCGCACAATTTCCTCAAAACGGACAGGCCTGCTGCAGGTCCTCTCCATCGTGTGGATTGGCGGATTCGGCCGTCACTCTGACCTTGTTCGTCATCGGTCAGGATTTCAAGAATCACGCGGGGAAGCCGATTCCGCCTGCTCTCAAGTTCGTGTTTCTTGGCGGCAACCATCGCCGGCACCTTGCTGGTCTACTTCTACGGAATTCGGCTGAAGCGGGTCGCCATCGATGGCGATTCATTACGGATCTCGTCGTGGCGACGAACGGTTGTCGTCGGTCTCAAAGAGATCGAGACACTCCGCGAGAATCGCTGGCTGAGCACTCGACCCGTGACGATTTATTTCCGCGAAGAAACGGCCTTCGGCCGCAGAATCGTCTTCATGCCGCCTTTGCGAATGACCGGAGTCTTCGCACCCGAAAGTCCCATCGTCGCTACGTTGCGGAGGGAGGCTGCCGGCGAGCGCCTCGATCTGTCGAATTCGGACAATTCACCGGCAAAGCCGGCAGGCGAATCGAAATGAGCTGGAATACCCGTGGATTACGGACGCTTGCCCTGGCAGCGTCAGTCGTGATTTCTTTGACGGCGAGAATGGCGTCGGCCGCCGAAGGCAGCCGGGTCACCCCGGAGGGGATACAACTCCGCCAGATGCTCGATTCGATGCAAGTCGAGCAACTCTGGCTCCCCGGCGGACGGGTCGCCTGGAAGACGGGCCAGCCTCTGGGCGATTCGGTCGCCGACAGCAAGCCGCACACGCATTGCAGCGCCTTTGTCGCCGCGTTCTGCACGCGGCTCAACATCTATATTCTTTCTCCCCCGGAACATTCGACGGTGATGTTGGCCAACGCTCAATACAAGTGGTTACGCGACGAGGGCAGAAACTGGGGCTGGAAGCCCGTCAGCGATCCCATCGAAGCGCAAGCGCTGAGCAACCAAGGCCTGGTCGTGGTGGCAACCTACAAGGAACGCCGCCGGAAACCGGGTCATATCGCCATCGTGCGCCCCTCCAACAAGAGCATCGCGGCGATTGAGAGCGAAGGACCGCAGATTACCCAGGCGGGGCGAACGAACTACCGCAGCACCAGCCTTGCACTGGGATTTCGCAACCACCCGGCCGCTTGGGGCGACCAGCGCGTGCGTTTCTTCTGCCACGAGATCTCCGGCAATTGAACGGCCAAGCCGTTTCCCGCTGCTCACTTCTTCGCGGCCGCCGCGTTCCCGACTTGGTCGCGCAAGAGTCCGACGCCCGGCGCGTAGAGCTTGGGCTTCGTGAGGGCCGATTCCAATGTGGTTGATTCCTCCGCCAACAGGCAATCCTTG
>DASRXU010000578.1:0-6267 GCA_035687365.1 Planctomycetaceae bacterium
AAAGCGCCCAGCGAGGCGTGGTGACCTCGCAGGCCGCCATCGGGGTCGAGTTGGAGCGTCGGCTTAACCTCGCAACCCTCGTGTCCGCAACCCCACGACCAGGAGTTGCGAAACCAGATCGACGGCAAAACGTGCAACGTCGCGGCGTCGGGCCCGCGGTTGGCCACCGTGAGGCGGATCAAGATGTCGTCCGTGTTACCCTTGGCGTATTCGACAAACACGTCGAAATACCGGCCGTTGTCGAAGACGTTCGTATCGGTGATCTCGAACTCGAGATCGAGCCGCGTCCGACGCCGATTCTCAGCAACGAGCAAATCGTAGGGATACTCGGCCTGCGGATATTTGTAGAGTGCTTTCAGATACGAGTGCGTCGGCGACGAGTCGAGATAGAAATAAACCTCTTTGACGTCTTCGGCATGATTGCCTTCGTTGCCGTTAAGACCGAACAGCCGCTCTTTGAGAATTGGATCCTTGCCGTTCCAGAGCGCCGGCGCAAAGCACAACCGGCATTCGCGATCGCAGATGCCCAACAGGCCATCTTCGCCCCAGCGGTAGGCACGGCTGCGGGCATGGTCGTGCGGGAAATAGTCCCAGCACTCGCCGGTCGCCGAGTAATCCTCGCGGACGGTCCCCCATTGCCGTTCAGAAAGATAGGGGCCCCACCGCTGCCAGTTGGCGGTGCGATTTTGCGATTCTTGGAGGCGTCGCTCTTCAGCTGTCATGGCGACCAGTATAGAGCCGATCCCCGATTCGGTCACGACGGGCGCATTGTCGCGAGCATTTCTAGCAACTCGGTCGGGTGGCTGGGGTCGGCGTCTTCGCCGCCCCCAGAGATTTAGAAACTGGGGGCGAGCCCGGCGGCTCGACCCCAGCCACCCAGATCTGACATTAGCGATCGAGAGACGACGACAGTGTCTCCAACATTTCCAGCAGCTCTGCCAACGGCAGGCCCACCACGTTGCTCAGGCTGCCTTCGACCTTGGAGACAAAGATACTGCCCGCCCCTTGCAGCGCATAGCCCCCGGCTTTGCCGCGCGATTCGCCCGTGACCAGGTACCAGTCGAGCCAGCGATCGACGTGGTTCGTGAATGTGACTCGCGACGTAACGACTCGAGACACACGCTTCGCGCTATCGACGTGCTCGAGAATGAGCGCTGTTGCGACCAGATGGGTCTTGCCCGCGAAATCTTCGTGGAACCAACGGCGGACTGTTTTCCGCCACGAATCGTCGTCGGGGGGTTGCCCCAACACGTGCAAGTCGCCGCGGCGGTCGACGATCACCACGGTATCGGCGGCAATCACGATTGGGCGTTTGAGATCACCGTGCGCCCCCTCACCCCCGGCCCATCTCCCGCGAGGGGAGAGGGGAGAAAGAGCGACGCGTGTTTGAGCCGCCACGTCCTGGCACTTAGTGGTAGCGATCTCGAGCAGCCGGCGCTCGATCGCCGGCCAATCATAGAGATCGGCAAAGCCTGCCTCGTCGGTCGTGCTCGGCGGCACAACCTCGATCAAGTGGGCGGGATGGATCTGTCGCAGCAGTTCCAAGCGGCGCGGCGAGCGCGAGCCCAGCACCAGGCGATAGTCGGAGCCGTTCACTTCTCGGCCGCAGCGGCCACGGTGCGTTCAGACGCCGTCCAATCTTGCAGCGCTCGGACCCGGGGGATTGGATCCTTCACGTGGGCTTCGAGTGCCTTCACGACGGCCAAGCAGCCGGGAATTGTCGTGACGCACGGCACGCCATAGGTGACGGCCGCGGAGCGGATGCGGCCCTCGTCTGTTCGAGCGCCCTTGCCGCTGGGCGTGTTGAAGATGAATTGAATTTCGCCGTTGGCCATCTTATCGAGCAGGTTGGGACGCCCCTCCTGCACCTTGCGGACGGTCTCGACCTCGATCCCCGCGTCGGCCAGCACGCGGGCTGTCCCCTGGGTGCACACCAATTTGAAGCCCAGCGATTTCAGACGGCGGGCAGGTTCGATCATCATCTGCTTGCGATCGCGGGTCATGCTGATGAAGACCGTCCCCTCGGTCGGCAGCGAAATGCCTGCGGCAATCTGGCTCTTGCCGAAAGCCAGGGCGAA
Source organism: Planctomycetaceae bacterium (assembly GCA_035687365.1). Taxonomy (GTDB): domain Bacteria; phylum Planctomycetota; class Planctomycetia; order Planctomycetales; family Planctomycetaceae; genus DASPSM01. The sequence goes on from DASRXU010000578.1 coordinate 2,079, forward strand.
CTTTTCATCGATCCCCATCACCTCGCCGGTCGAACGCATCTCGGGCCCCAGAATGATGTCGACCCCTGAGAAGCGTGAGAATGGAAATACACTTTCCTTTACCGAGGTGTGCCGCGGCCAGATTTCGTCGACGATCCCCTGCTCCTTCAACGAGACGCCGGCCATGATCTTGGCGGCGATTTTCGCCAGCGGGCGGCCCGTCGCCTTCGAGACGAAGGGCGAGGTGCGACTCGCGCGGGGGTTCACTTCCAACACGTAAACCGTGTGGTGCCCGTCGACCGTTTTGACGGCGAATTGAATGTTCATCAGGCCGCGAACCTGCAGCTCGCGGGCCAGCGCATAGGTCGCCTGCTTGATTTCATCGATCACCGAACTGGGCAGCGAATACGGAGGCAGCGAGCAGGCTGAGTCGCCCGAGTGGACGCCCGCCTCTTCGATGTGTTCCATCACGCCGCCGATGATCGTCGTCTGCCCGTCAGCGACCGCGTCGACGTCAACTTCGATCGCGTCTTCGAGGAACTTATCGATCAACACGGGGCGATCGGGCGAGGCATCGACGGCCTCATCCATGTAGCGCACGAGCGATGTTTCGTCGTCGCAGATTTCCATCGCGCGACCGCCCAACACGTAGCTGGGCCGGACCAGTACCGGATAGCCGATCCGCTGGGCGACGCTGCGGGCGCCCTCGATGTCGGTCGCGACGCCGTTGGGTGGCTGGCGCAGGCGCACTTTTTGAAGCATCGCCTGAAACCGCTCGCGATCCTCGGCGACGTCGATCATGTCGGGGCTGGTGCCGATGATCTTCACGCCGGCCGCTTCGAGGCCGCGGGCCAGATTCAGCGGCGTCTGCCCGCCGAATTGCACGATCACGCCATCGGGCTGCATGCGGTCGCAGATGTTGAGCACGTCTTCGGTCGTCAGCGGCTCAAAGAACAGAAAGTCGGACGTGTCGTAGTCCGTCGAAACCGTTTCGGGGTTCGAGTTGACCATGATGCTCTCGATACCCAACTCCTGGAGAGCGAACGAGGCGTGGCAGCAGCAATAATCGAACTCGATCCCTTGCCCGATGCGGTTCGGGCCGCCCCCCAAGATCATGATTCGTCGGCAGCCGGCGGGCTTGCCCGGCGTCTCGTCCTCGTCCTCGTAGGTCGAGTAGTAGTATGGCGTGTACGCGGCAAACTCGGCGGCACAGGTGTCGACCTGCTTGAAGGTCGCCTCGATGCCCATCCCCTTGCGCGCGGCCCGCACGTCCGTCTCGGTCGAGTTCCACCACCAAGCCAGTTGCTTGTCGGAGTAACCGCTGCGCTTGGCCTTACGGATCAATTCGGGCGAGGCATCTTCGAGGCGGTGGAACTGGCGGATCTCGTCCTCGATTAGCACGAGGTCGCGAATGCTCCGCAGGAACCAAGGATCGATCTCGGTGAGCTGAGCGATCTCCTCGAGCGGAATACCGGCTTTGATCGCGTAACGGATGAAAAACAATCGCTCTTCGTTCGGAACGGCCAGCTTGCGACGGACTTCAGCGTCACTCGGCTGCTTTGGCGTGCCCCAGCGGTCTTTCTTGCCGCCGCCCAGTCCGAAGTGTCCGATCTCGAGACCGCGCAGCGCCTTTTGCAGTGATTCCTTGAAGGTGCGGCCGATGGCCATCGTTTCGCCCACCGATTTCATTTGCACGGTGAGCGTCGGATCGGCGTCGACAAATTTCTCGAACGTCCAACGGGGAATCTTTGTGACGACGTAATCGATCGTCGGCTCGAAGCAGGCCAGCGTCTCGCGCGTGATGTCGTTCTTTATTTCGTCGAGCCGATAGCCGACGGCCAGCTTGGCAGCGATCTTCGCGATCGGAAAGCCGGTCGCCTTCGAGGCCAGCGCGCTGGAACGGCTCACGCGCGGATTCATCTCGATGATGACCATTCGGCCGGTCTGCGGATTGATGGCGAACTGCACATTCGAGCCGCCCGTCTCCACGCCGATCTCCCGGATGCAGGCGATCGTCGCGTCTCGCATCCGTTGATATTCTTTGTCGGTCAACGTTTGGGCCGGGGCGACGGTGATCGAATCGCCCGTGTGCACGCCCATCGGATCGAAGTTCTCGATCGAGCAGATGATCACGACGTTGTCGGCCACGTCGCGCATCACCTCCATCTCGTACTCTTTCCACCCGATGATCGATTCTTCGAGCAGCACCTCGTGTACGGGCGAGAGCATTAGCCCGTGCCGCACCTTGGCCTCGAACTCTTCCCGGTTGTAGGCGATGCCGCCCCCGGTGCCGCCCAGCGTGAAGCTGGCGCGGATGATCATCGGCAGGCCGATCTCGCGAATGGCGTCGCGAGCCTCGTCGATCGTGTGCACGATGCGACTCTTGGGCACATCGAGACCGATCGAGACCATGGCCTTCTTGAACGACTCGCGCTGCTCGGCCTTGGCAATGACCTCTTCTTTGGCGCCAATCAGCTCGACACCCAGTTGCTGCAGCACGCCTCGCGAAGCCAGATCCATCGCCACATTGAGGCCCGTCTGGCCGCCCAGCGTCGGCAACAGAGCGTCGGGCCGTTCTTCTTCGATAATCTTCTGAACGTATTGCCAGGTGATCGGCTCAATGTAAGTGCGATCGGCCGTTTCGGGATCGGTCATGATCGTCGCGGGGTTCGAGTTGACCAGCACGACCTGGTACCCGTCGTCCCGCAGCGCTTTGCACGCCTGGGTGCCGGAATAGTCGAACTCGCAGGCCTGACCAATGACGATCGGCCCGGATCCGATGATCAGAATTTTGTGGATATCGTCGCGACGAGGCACGGCGTGGGGTTTCCTCGATTACAATCCGCGCGTGAGGCGCGCAGGGCTTCCTTTCAGTCTAACCGTATCAGGAAACCGACGTTTATCAACTTAGCCCAGGGGTGTGCCAGCATCCGCCTGCGATGCACGTGTCACACCTACGGCACTCAGGACACTTGGCGGGATCACGCGAGGCGGGCGATCTGTTGCCAAACATCGCCCGAGAACAGATCGATGGGCTGGGCCAGGCCGGCCTCGACCATTTCGGCACCGCTCACAAATCGGCCGGGACGAGTCCAGTGGGTCAAAGTCTCGAGTGGACAGTTAAACATTTTAGCGAGGAGTTGGTCCAACTCCGACTCTAATTGTTTGAAGTGCCGGGCCCATTCAGAGGCCTCTTCCAGCCGCACGTTTTCTTCGCTCTGCCAGCGGATCGGGTGAAACAAGAGAGTCGATTGCATCATCACGAACCGTCGCGAGCAGGCCGCGAACGGCATCAGCGCCGCCGACGAACATTCCCCCGCCACGACCGCATCGGCCTGCAACCCGCGAAGGCGAATCAAACTGGCCAGTGCCAGGCCGACGTACGCACTCCCGCCGCACGAGTCGAAGAAAATCGTGCCCTTGCTCTTTCGCGGCACTTCGAGCAGGCGGCTGACGAGATCCGATTGTTTGTCGGTTAGGTCTCCGTGGATCGCCAACTCCCAACCGTGCCCGGCGTGTGCCGGATTGGGATGCGGCACACATTCGGCCGCCGGATACGGTTTGAAACGACGCACGTTCATCGGGTTCGGTCCAAAGTCTAAGGTCTAAAGTCCAAGGTCAAAACCAAAGCCTGGGCTCTTCCGGCTTTGGACCTTGGACCTTCGACTTTGGACTAATACTGACGTTTTGACTCGACTGCAAGCACGGCGACTTGCACAATAAGTCGACGTGGGGCGCACCGCGAAGCGTCCGCGATTTTTTTGGCCGCTTGCGGGAGGGCGAGGCTCCCGCCAAGTCGAAATTTCTCAGAAGCCCACAAGAGAAACTCGAAAACCAGAAGCTCAGCCGGAGCTTCACCCGCCCTTCAAACATCCCCAGAGAGGAAGGCCCGCCGTGCGCTGCCTGTCGCTGTTTTTTGTCGCGTTGTCAGTCGGCCTGCTGTCTGCGGCGGATGGCCGCAACGTGCTGGCCGCCGACAATATCGTCCGTCTGACCCCCAAAGCCGACGCGCTGGAAATCACGATCGGCGGGCAGCTGTTCACGACCTACAATCATGCGAAGACGCAGAAGAAGCCGTACTTCTGGCCGATCCACGATCTCGCCGGGCAAATCATTACCCGACCGCTCGTGAAACCGGGCGAGCGGATCGACCATCCGCATCACCGCGGCCTTTGGTTCGCCGTCGACCGGGTGAATGGGATCAAGTTCT
>DASRXU010000579.1:0-19117 GCA_035687365.1 Planctomycetaceae bacterium
GCGTGTTCCCGTACCTGGTCACGGGTTTCATCACAGCTGCGGGCGGAGCTTGGAACGCCACCATTGTGGCCGAATACGTGGTGACCAAGAGCCGTCCGCTGGACGCGTTCGGTCTGGGTTCGATTATCAATCACGCGTCGGCCGACGGTGACTTTCCCAAGTTGGCGGCAGCGGTGGTGACGATGGCAGTCGCGGTCGTTTGCCTCAATCGCATATTCTGGAGGCAACTGTATCGCGTGGCCGAGCAGCGATTCAGCCTGACGACTTGAAAGCGAGCTGAGAGCAAAAAACGATGATTGTCGCGGACGAATGCGCGATTTCCGAGGCCCAAAACGTCTGCGTGGCGTTCGGGCCGACGAATGATCAGGTCGTCTTAGAAGACGTATCGCTGGAGATCTGTCCGAACGAGATACTTGGCATCCTGGGACCCAGCGGCTGCGGCAAGAGCACGTTGTTGCGGGTCCTCATCGGCCTGCTGCCGCCGACGCGCGGTCAGGTACTGGCGCATGGCAAACCGCTGGTTGGCATGCACCCGGGAGTGGCGCTCGTCTTCCAAAACTTCGGCCTCTTCCCCTGGCTGACGGTGAAGCAAAACGTCGAAATGGCCTTGTCCGGACTCAGCCTGAGCTCCGAAGAGGCGGCCGACCGGGTCTCGCGCTCAATTCAGATGGTCGGTCTAGGTGGCCACCAGGACGCCTTTCCCAAGGAACTTTCGGGCGGCATGAAGCAACGCGTGGGAATTGCCCGGGCGATGGCCCGCGGCCCCGAGCTGTTGTGCATGGACGAGCCCTTTAGCGCCCTCGACGTCTTCACTGCCGAGAGCTTGCGGAGCGAAATCTACAACTTGTGGGTGGCGCGCGATGCGGCGGCTAGAGACCGCTTTGCTGCGCCGTCGAGCCTCAAGAGCATCGTGATGATCACGCACCTCATTGAGGAAGCGGTGCTGCTTGCCGACCGCATTGTGATCATGGGAACGATGCCCGGGCATGTCCGCCAAGTGCTCAGGAATACGATACCGCATCCGCGCGACTCGCAGTCGCCCGCCTTCCTGCAACTGGTGAGGCAGATTCACCAGATCATTGTGTCGGAGCACATGCCCGACGAGCCGGCGACCGCCGCCAAACCGCCCGTACCCGGCTTGGCCATCGAGCCGATTCCCTGCGTAGAGTTGGAACAGGTCTTCGGACTTTTAGAAATCGTGCTCGACCACCAGGGCCGGGTCGACGTCTTCACGCTCGAGAAGCTGACCGACGCCGAATTCGGTCACACCCTGGCGCTGGTCATGGCGGGCGAGATTCTCGACTTTCTCGACACGCCCAAGGAAATGGTCGTGCTGACGGATCTGGGCCGGCACTTCCTCGTCGAAGACATCGCCGACCGCAAAACCATTCTGCGCGAGCAAGTGCTGAAGCTCGAGCTATTTCGGTTTTTGATCGGCCGACTGCAAGCCGCACGCGAGCACGAGCTGCCCAAGGAGATCGTCGAAGAAGAACTGGTGATGCGCATGTCGACTCGGGACGTCGAGCCCCTGTTCGACACGATCGTCAATTGGGGCCGCTCGGCCGAGTTGTTCGGATACTCGCCGACGACCGAGACTCTTTATCTCAGCGAATCTCGCGAGAGCTGAGCGGCCGCGGATTATTCCTGTGCGGCCGAATTGACGCCATCGGCGCTGCCAGAGCCGCCCCCCGGAATGCGGTACAAGAGAACCGAGTGCGTCGACTGGTCGGCAATCGCCACCATCGATCCGTCCGCCGCCAATGCCACGGCACAGGGCGGGTGCGAGATCGTCAGCACGGGCTTGCCGTCGGGAAGACGAATGATGTTTAAGTGCCCCTCCGTGTCGTACGCGGCAAAACGTCCGTCGCCCGAAATTTCGACGTGCTTAAACCACAGCATCGATCCCTTAACGATCGGCGCTTTCGAGGCAATGGATTGCACCAGCTGCACGGCGGTGTCCGATATCGAAAAGATGTCGAACTGCGTGGTATCGCGCGCCAAAAGCAGGCGGCCGTCGGCGGTCATCTCGAGCCGCGGCGAGTCCAACTTGTCGGGGAGATCCTTCAGGACGACCTTGTTCTCGACTACGGTTTTTCCCGATTTGAGGCCGATCTTCACCACCTCGGGATTGCACGGCGTCTTGTAGGCCAAGGCGACCAGCGGACTCTTGCCCGACCCGGCGACCGCCAGATCGCAGGGCCCCCCACAGGATCCGATTGATTCAGCCACTGTTTCTTTGCCGAGAGGATCCCACCAGATTTTGGCGTGGTTGTACTCCGAAGCCGAATCCGAGTCTTGGGCGAACGAGACGGTAAACAGGCTGCCCTGACGATTGAAACAAAGCCGCTGCACGATTCCTGGACTGATATCTGCGAGGCCTTCCGCATCGACTGGGTTGTGCGCACGCGATTCGTGACCCGCCGATTGGGCCGTCAGCGTGAGATGCCGCTTGAGGCCCCATTTGGCAGTCTCCCACACTTCGAAATCGGTGCCGTTGGATTCCACCGTCGCGAGCAGCGAACCGTCAGAATTCCACGCGGATTTCCAGGCCGCGTTCGGAATGCTGTGGAGCACCTCACCGTCGGAAATCCTGAAGATTCGCGCGACCTGAAATTTTGCCGCATCCGGCGGGGGCGTCTCAAAGCTGATGACCGCCAGCTTTTTGCCGTCCGGCGAGAACCGCAGGTCGACGACCGCATTACCGGCGAAGAAAAACTGAGACTCCGGCGTCGGCTCAGCGAAATAAACCCACGCGATCCCGTAGGCGACCGCAGCCGCCACGAGAACACCCAGAAAGACTCTGATCACCAAACGGCCCACGACAACATCATCCTTCTAGGGGACAAGACCGGTTTGAGATGCGTGACGCGAGAGATCGACGTGTCAGGGCTTGCTCGGTGCGGCCTTCGCCGCAGACGATGGGGGGGCCTTGATGGGCGGCGGCGGCGTGGCCGTCGGTTTCGCCGGGCTGCGAGGAGTCGCCGACACCTTTAACCCGAGCGTCTTCTGCAACAGCGCCAGAGATTGCTCCGAATCGTCGAGTTCATTCACCAGCACGCCGTGCCGATCGATCAAAAGGACAGTCGGATATTGCGTCACACCGTAATCGGCGGCCACCTGACTGTCGGCGAAGAGCGCGGTCTTGAAATTCGAGAAAACAGTCAGACGGGGCGGAACAATCGCGACAGGGAAAGGGAGATCGCGGCCACCCCACGCGTCTTTGCGGACCTTGGCCACCACGTCATCGAGCTTTGGCACGCTGTCGATTGGCTTCTTGTTCTGATCGACGTCGACTTCGATGCCAACGATCTCGAGCCCGTGTTTCTTCAACTTGTCGTAGAGATCGAGAATCGCGGGGACGGCCGCCTGCGATTCAGGGGAAGTGGCCCGCCAGAAGAAGAGCAGCACGCATTTTCCCTTCAGGCTGGCCAGGGTCACTGCCGGCCCATTTTTCCAAGCGGCGGCACCTCGCAACTCCGGCGCTGGCTGCCCCGCCAACAGAGCCAGCTTGCTGGGCTGCGCGAGCATCGGCTCAAAGAGCATCTCGTGTTCCTTCCAGGGAACCTCGATGACGGCAAAGGCGGTCAGGATTTTGCTTCCGGCCGCGTCGAGCAGGTACTGCCCGGGGGGCACGAAAAAGTGGTAGTCCCCCGTACCGTCCGACGTAAATGTCAGCATCACATGATCGCCGTCGCCCAGGGATACGGTGGTCGGGCCGAGGGGCTTTTCGTCCTTCTTCAATTCCGGCGACATAACCTTGCCCGAAACTCGGCACTCGGGAGCCAGGGTAACGTCGAGAGAGTCTTTGATCTTCGCGAGATCCGGATGGAGGACCGCAGCCAGGTGCCGTTTCTCGTCTCGGGCGACAATTCCCGTTGCGTCGAGCATTGGTCGAAGATCCGCGCCCCCGGCCTCGAGTTCGGCCACGCCACTCGAGTTGGTCAGGCGATGCCCGTCGTACACGAATCCGTCGCCGTCGGTGTCATTCGGTTTCTTGGGCTCGTCTGGCGTTGCGAAGTGCGCTGCCAAGCCGACGTGCGCACCGACGACCGGTTTCTTGTCCAGGTCGAGCACGCGGACAGTGAGTTTCTTCAGCGGAGACGGTTCGGGTTTGGACGGCTCAACCTGCTTGGTCTCCCCGTTCTTGGCGGCTTCCTGAGGTGCGGAAGCCTGGGCGATCGCGATCGGCGTTACGCCGCCGCTACCGGCCGCCGCGAGGGGAATCAAAAGCCATATCGCGGCCGTTAACTTCCGCGTCTGAAAGGTTTTCATCGGCCAATTCGCTCTGCGTCTTGATAGGGAGATCCCACCCAAAGCACCGTCAACATTACCATCGTAGCGGTAGTCGCGGATCGAGGTCAAAACTGCCCTCGAAATTGCCTGAGAGAAGCCGCGCAAGTCCGTCGACTGGCTATTTCACGCAGGCCAGAACGCCACGAGCGATCGCGATTCGTGATGAACGGACGCCGGGCACTGCTCGACCGACTTTGCCCGAAGATCTATCATCTCGGCATGGCTGGCTCCGAGCGTCGTCAAAGCGTCAAAATCTACCCGCGGCCGACCGAGATCCTTCCTGGGAGCCTGGATGGGGGCGTGGCCATCGTGATCGATGTGTTGCGCGCTTCGACGACCATCGCCACCGCCCTGGCCAACGGGGCGACCCGGGTGATGCCGTGCGGCGATCTGGAAACGGCCCGCCGCCTGGCGAAGGAGGACTCAACCGGAAATACGCTCACCGGGGGCGAACGGGGTGGCGTGAAAATCGAGGACTTCGATCTCGATAACTCGCCCGCGTCTTATTCCCGTGAGCAAGTCGCGGGCAAGACGATCGCCTTCACCACGACCAATGGCACGGCCGCCTTGTTGCGCACAGACGGGGCGGCCCGCGTATTGATCGGGGCATTGGTCAATCGAGGGGTGATCGCCGAAGTCCTGCATGCCGACGGACGCCCGATCCATCTAATCTGTGCGGGAACTGATGGACGCGTCACTTCGGAAGACTTGCTAGGGGCCGGGGCCATTGCCGCCGCACTGGCGCAATTTGACGACGTCGAACTGGCCGACGACGCGACAGAGCGCGCCGCCAAGACTTGGCTCGATCTGCGATCGCACCAGGTGCTTCCCTTTCTCCGCAGAAGTTCCGGCGGATGCAACCTGGTGAGCCTCGGGCTCGATCAAGATATCGTCGGTGCCGCGAAAATCGATTCTGTGCCCGTCGTGCCGGAGTATTCTTCGAGCACGCGCGCAATTCAGATCGACGGTGGGCTGTCCGGCGTGGCTCGGGCGTGACCCGATCGATTTGCTGCAGCGCGCAATAAGCCTGTGCGATCCGACTCGATTCCGCTACGCTACCAGCCACGGCAGGCGGCCCGCGAACCTTTGCCGGCAAACCCGAGCGAAGCGACCGGAGCCCACGACTCCAGGTTCGGTCGACTGCGCTGGGTTGACCACGTATTATGCTGCTTTTTCAGCTTGTGCGTCCACGACGTCCCGATCTCCCGCGGAACAAATACAGCCCATGCCAAACTCGACGGACCGACCCAAATCGATGGAACAAATCGTCGCGCTGTGCAAACGGCGCGGTTTTATTTTTCAGTCGTCCGAGATTTACGGCGGCCTCAACGGTTTTTGGGATTACGGACCGCTCGGTACCGAGCTCAAGCGGAACGTTCGCAACGCCTGGTACCACGACATGGTCACCAATCACGACGAATTTTCGGTGTTGGCCGGCGCGCCGCGATCTTTCTCGATGGTGGGATTGGAATCGTCGCTGATCATGCACCCGCAGGTCTGGAAGTGTTCGGGACACTACGACCTGTTCGTCGACATGATGGTCGACTGCAAGGAATGCAAGGCCCGTTTTCGCGTCGACCATGTGGCCTCGAGCGAATGCCCGCTCAAGCCGAGCCGCCATCCGGGCGAATTCGAGAAGTGCAAACTGACCGAGCCGCGCGAATTCAATTTGATGTTTAAAACGACCATTGGGGCACTCGCGGGCGAAGAAGGAACCGCTTTCTTGCGGCCCGAGACGGCGCAGGGGATGTTCGTCAACTTCAAGAACGTCTGCGACAGCACGCGGGTCAAAATTCCCTTCGGCATCGCGCAAGTCGGCAAGAGCTTTCGTAACGAAATCACGCCGCGGAATTTCACCTTTCGTTCGCGCGAATTCGAGCAGATGGAGATGGAGTTCTTCTGCCATCCGAGCGAGTCACGGGCCTGGTACCAATACTGGCGCGACCGTCGCTACAACTGGTACATCAACCTGGGCATCTCGAAAGAGCACCTGCGCCTTCGCGATCATACGGCTGACGAATTGTCTCACTACTCAGTCGGCACCGCCGACGTCGAGTACACCTATCCATTCCTCGGTCCCGGCGAATTCGGCGAGCTGGAAGGGGTGGCCCACCGCGGTGATTTCGACCTGCGTTCGCACATGGAAGGCAAGTTGGTGCACGAGGGCGAGGGGCTCGTCGTCGAGAAAGACGCCGACGGCAACCCGCGCCATCGGGGCAGCGGCAAGGACCTTTCCTACTTCGACGATCAGACTCGTGAACGGTTCATCCCGCACGTGATCGAGCCGGCGGCCGGTGCGGACCGCGGCACGCTCGCCTTCTTGTGCGAGGCCTATCACGAAGATGCTCAGCCCGACGAAAAGGGCGAAATGCAGGAGCGTGTGGTCCTGCGGCTGCATCCCAAGCTCGCGCCAATCAAGGTGGCCGTCTTTCCGCTGATCAAGAAAGAGGGCATGCCCGAAATCGCGCTCTCAATTTACCGCGAGCTCAAAGAAGCCGGCATCGCCAGTTACTTCGACCAACAAGCGGCGATTGGTCGGCGCTACCGTCGCCAAGACGAAATCGGCACGCCCTACTGTCTCACGATCGATGGAGACACGGCGAAAGACAACACCGTGACCATCCGCGATCGCGATACGCTCGCGCAGGAGCGATTGCCGATCAAGTCGATCGTCGACGAGATCCAGCGCCGCTTGCGCGGCTGAGTCCAACGTCACGCACGAACTGATTCGCTTATGCGGCGGACTGATTCAGAACGGCTGCACGCGGATTTCCGGGGCCTCTTCGCCCTGCAAATCGAGCATGGCAGAACGTCTGGGCGATTCGGCTGGCGCGGAGCCCTGCGTCGGATTTCGTAGACCGGGCGCAGTGGCCGGTGGCGTCGCCTTCGGAGGTTGCGGCTGCAACTCGTTGGTCGGCGCGGTCGATTTCTGCGGCTGCAGAGGAACCGTGGGAACGGCTGTCGGCGGTCCGCCAGGCACGGCCTCGCGAGGCAAGAATTGGCCGTTGGCCCCCGGCGGAGTGGCCGCGGGTGGACCTTGCTGAGTCGGCTGCACAGCGGGAGGAACGACCGGCGGGCGCGGTATCGGCGGGTTTTGAGCCGGCGCCGCCTGACCAGGCTGCCCCGCCGGAGCCGGTTGAAGGGGCCCGGCTGGCTGGTTCAACGGGGGCTGCGGATTCGCCTGATAGCCGATCGGATAAATGGGCCCCGCGGCGGCTGCCGCCGGATTGCACAGCGGCATGACGCGCCACGATGTCTCGTAAAACCCATAGCTAGGACGCGTGTACGCGGGAACAACCGGGTAGCGAGTCTGCGGCCAAACGGTTGGCGGGCGCCACGGATCGTCCGAACCCGTCCCTCGTGGATTGTTGAGGAACCACCCGGTATTCACACACGGAATCGGCTCGTAACGACCGCAAGTGGCCGTGCCTGGTCCCGTGCTCGTGTTAAAGAGCCGATACGCCGCCGGCGAATTGCAGGAGGGAGGATCGGCCCAGCAGCGCTGGTTCAGCCCTAGATTTACCAGCCCCGATCCGAGTGCCGCCAGCACTCCAGGCACCAGAGTGCGTCTCATCGAGATCATTCCATTGACTCCGATTTGTCATCCTTGACAGATCGATGATTTCATCCGGGCGAAGCCGTCACGCCAAGCTGGAAGTCGGTCGTCTCCGTCCTGTGTCCCTCTCAGCGTCGCAAAGGCGCCCCGCTCGACAACCCTGCGGAACCAAAGCCTGCAGACCCGGAGGCGCCAGCCGCCCCCGAGGACGCGACTGTCCCGCCCTGCAAATTCGTTTGGAAGTAGCGCGTGTGCGAAAAGTACCCAGTGGCATGTCCGGTCGGCCCCAACCCTAAGCCCGTGCCCTGCTGCAACAGAAGCTGTTGCTGCGCCAGGGACGACGCACCCACCGACCCGCTGTAGCTCGTGCCAGATTGCAGGCGATTGACAGACCGGCCGAGGCTACCGAGAGCTCGTGCCGCGTTGACTTGCGGGATAACGCGGGTGAAGTACTGATACCCCACGGCGCTATTGGCTCCGAATCCCGAGCCCAACAGCCCCGTGGAGGGCGCAACCACGGGCCGGGTACTGCGCTTCAAGGTGGGACCACCGCCACCCGTTTGCGGTCCGGCTGCGTACTGGGGGATTTGGCCCCACACCTGATCGCCGTACGCCACAGCAAGGCCAGCCATGGCCGCGATGAGCACGATTCGTTTCATCTCAGGCCTCCAGTCGCCCGCATCCCGTTGCGCTCATCCACAATCATAGATCTCGCCATCAGGAAGCACAATCTTTCGCGGCCAGCCTCATTTCGAGCGAATCTGGCAATAGGGGACCGGCACACGGGCTTGGAAGAATGAGGACGCTCTTCGCCAAGCCGGATTAGAATCCTCCCGGAGTTGATGACGAGCCACTGGTGACAACACCCGCGTTCAGCACACGATTGTAGGTGCCGGCTCCCAGCAGAATCGCACCCATCACGCGTTCGATTGGCGTCGTAATCTTGACAAGCATGTTATCCAACGCGATCAGGTCGTCGGCCTTGATGTAGATGCGATCGCCCGGCAGGATTTGGTAGTTCGTCGTGGTCACGCCGTCTTGGGTGATTCCCCGCCAGTCGACCATCATCACCTGCGAACCGGCACAGCCCGGCGGTGACGGCCGAGCGACCCAGAGGCGCTTCGACGAAATGTCTGACAAGCCCTGGATCTGCGCGACGGCGTCGAGCACGGTTTCATTTCCTGTGAACGGAATACGATCGACGCGTTCGCCGTTTCCACCGCCGTCTGTCACGACGTAAAAGACCTTGCTGTTGTAGCCGAGTACGTCGACGCGAACATCGGGTTCGCTTAAGTAACGAGCAAGCTGCGCCGTGACCGCTTCAGTCACCTGGTCGAGCGTCATCCCGGCAACGCGTACCGTGCCGTAAACGCCCAGCGAAATTTGCCCATCGGGACGAACGAGGTGTTCGCCCGCGACCACCTGTCGTCCGGTGGTGTCTGAGTAAGAGATCGACGCCTTCACGTCGGCAAGTCCGCTCGCCGTGCGTAAGTGCTTCGCAATTTCGGCGCGGGCATTTTCGGTATTCATCCCAGCGATCCGCACCGACCCGTAAATCGGCCCGAGATCGACGGATCCATCCGCCTGCACGCGATAGAAGCCATTGATTAGGTGATAGTCGGTGAGGCCGGTGAGGTTCGCGGACACGTTGGGATTGGGAGCCGCGCCGGTCGCTTCGGCGGGCAGATCGGCCCGAATGGTCAAATCTTCGCCGGTCCTGATCAGTTCGCTCGGGCTACGGACGTTGTGCGCCACTTCGATCAGCAGCACATCGGGCGGCTCGACTCGATAGGCGGGGATGACGGCTTTCTGCAATTCGCGGGGCACGTCCGAACAAGCGGAGTGCGCGAACGGATCGAAATCGTGTTTGAGCGGCGTCGTGCAACCGACGGCTCCGAGCGTGCAGCAGGCAAGCGCCAAGCCGGCAAACTTCTTGAGGCTGGCAAATGTTTTCATTTTTGCCTTGTGGCTGGAAAATGAGCGCGCCCCGCCCCCCACGAAAAATGGGGCGCAGCCTTTCTGAGATCGGTTGTGAGAATAGGAAAACTTTAGCGGTCGTTCCGGTTGCTGCGACTGGCCAAAGTTTTCCGGCAATCTTGCCGTCGGCGTCTTAACGTCCCTAAGGTTCGCGCGCGAAACCCGTCGCGTTAGACAGCCCTCGTTTGGCACGGTTATTATGCACCGACTTTGATTTGGGTCACGTGAGGCGACCGCAATGGAAAAATGGGCGATTGGTGTCTTCGCGTCGATCGACGCAGGCTTGGGGGTGCATCTCGAAGTGGCCCAGGAATTGGGCGTTCCGACCGTACAAGTCCATGGGCCTCACAAGGCCAATCGAACTCCGGCCGCGGCGGAAAATTTCCTCAAGAAATGCGAGCGAGCCGGCATCAGCGTAACGGTCGTGTTCGGGGGCTTTGATGGCGAAAGTTACGCCGACATCCCGACCACCGCGCGAACCGTCGGCTTGGTTCCCGAATCAACGCGCTCAGCCCGACTTCAGGAAATGAAAGAGATCGCCGACTTCGCCAAGATTCTAGGCTGCAGCAGCGTGGCTTTGCACATCGGTGTCGTGCCTTCCGATCGAAAGTCGCCGGGCTATCGCAGCCTCCTCGACACGACTCGCAACCTGCTCGACCATTTGGCCGCAAATTCGCAGCAGCTCAATCTCGAGACGGGTCAGGAATCCGCCGACCACCTGCTGGAATTCATCGGCGACGTTACCCGCGATAACCTGTTCATCAACTTCGATCCGGCCAACATGATCCTTTACGGCATGGGCCACCCGATTGAGGCCTTGGAGAAGGTCGGCGCGTATGTGCGGAGCATCCATTGCAAGGACGCGAAATGGTCCGCCCCCGGAGACCGCGGCAAGAAATGGGGCACGGAAGTTCCGCTCGGCGAAGGAGACGTCGGCATGGAAACCTACCTCCGCACGCTCCATCGCTTGGGTTATGAGGGCCCGCTGACGATCGAGCGCGAGATCGCCCACGATCCCGTCCGGCAAAAGGCGGATATCGGACAGGCTGTCCGGTTGCTGGAATCGTTGCGGGCGAAGATCCTCGGCTAGTGCGGTTTCCGGGGAATCTGAATGCTAAGCACCCGCCAGCTTGACGCTGGCGGCTCGCCGGGATCTTCCGACTTGCGGTGCTGATCCGCGCAGGTCGCCCGAGCCATCACGTGCGTTAAGATAAGGGGATGCGCGACGAATCGATGACCGAGGGTGCCCGCCGGGCTGTGGCGCGCGCCGCGGAGCTTGCCGCCTCTTGCGGCGCTGTGGCGCGCGCCCCGATTCACCTGCTGTGGGCCTTGGTTCTCGATGAGTCCGAAGCGTCGGAGACCTTGAATCGCGTTGGGGCGACTCGCGAACGTCTGCAGCAGTGCTGTCCACTGCCGTCTCCCGAGGGCTTGCCGAAGGTCGAAGGGCAAGCGACCACAGAAGCCACCGCTTTCGGCTCGGAATGCGAGGATAGCCCGGATTTCCGCCGGGTCATTGCCGCCGCGCTGCAGGCGGCCGCTTCCCGAGGACGTCAGGCGGAAGTGGGAACGGGAGATCTCTTGAAGGCGCTCGGCTCGGTCGATTCCGAGGCCTCGCGTGCATTGGCCGAACTCGATGTCCGCCTGCAAACAGTCGCGAGCCCAGAGGTGAACCCGGCGCCTGCGATTGATGTCGATTTCCGCATCGACTGGCGCGACAGCACGGCTGCGGATCACACCGCGACGCTACGCATTATTGACGCGGCCGCCAACCGGGCTCGCGAAGGGCTGCGAGTGCTAGAGGACTACGCTCGCTTCGCTCTGGACGACGCCCATTTGACGTGGCGACTGAAGGAATGTCGCCACGCGCTCCGCGAAGCGCTCGCGACTTTTCCTGCAGAGGCGCTACTGCGATCTCGCGAGACGCAGGCCGACGTCGGCACGACGATCACCACTCCCGCCGAAGCCCTGCGGGCAAACCCCGCGGACGTTGCCCGAGCCGGCTGCAAACGGACGCAGGAAGCCCTGCGCTCGCTCGAGGAATTCGGCAAGGTCCTCTCGCCGACCGCAGCCGCGCGGCTCGAGCGGTTGCGATACGAGCTTTACACCCTGGAGAAATCGCTTGCGCTTTCGGAATTCAACCGCCGTGAGTTGGCCGATCGAAGTCTCTATCTATTGGCCACGGATGCGCTCTGCCCGCGCGGACTCGGCCCGGCCGTTCGCGCGGCCCTCGCCGGCGGAGTTGGTATCGTCCAGCTTCGCGAGAAGGACATGCCCGAACGGCGAGTGGTGGAACTGGGCCGGCGCGTCCGTGTGTGGACCCGCGAAGCCGATGCGATCTTCATCATGAACGATCGTGCCGACCTGGCTGTGGCTACGGACGCCGACGGTGTGCATGTCGGGCAGGAAGAGCTGCCGGTCAAAGAGGCCCGGATCATCGTCGGCCCGCGACGGCTCGTCGGCGTCTCTACGCACACGATCGAACAGGCTCGCCAAGCCGTGCTCGACGGTGCTGATTACCTGGGGGTGGGGCCGGTCTTCCCGTCTGCCACCAAGTCGTTCGATTCGCTGGCCGGGTTGGAGTTGGTGCGCGAAGTTGCAGCGGAGATTTCACTCCCCTGGTTCGCGATCGGTGGCATCAACGCCGAGAACGTCTCCGCGGTGCTCGAAGCGGGAGCGACGCGCATCGCTGTGAGCCACGCGATTTTGAGTGCGGACGATCCGGGCGCCGTCGCTTCGACGCTGTGCGAACGATTGAACGCGCACCGCGCGAAGGGCACTGCTGAGCCGCCGACGTCTCAGCAGTGGCACACAGACAAGGACGGACCGGCTGCTGAGTGATGCAGGGCTGCGCGACTAGTCGCGAATCAGCCCGGAATCCGCCTCGGCTTCACGACCACTCAGTCCCTTACCGTAGGCCGGGGAGACAACCGTACGTTGCGAGGCGTCGGCGATGCCCAAATCGGTGAGCACTTGGACGATGCTCGATCGGCGGTTCTCGTCGAGTCCCGGGTTGCTGTTGTATTCCGAGCGTTCAACCAGCACCGGGAACGGAACCGACCGCGCGCGGGCTGCGATCTCCAAAACGTGATCCTTGCCGCCCGGCGATAGCTCGCTCGTGCTGCCGACGAAATCGTTTTGGTGCAGGATAAAATCGGCCGCCTGACCGTTGGCCTGCATCGTCTCGTAGTGGGCCCGGTTGATCGCTCCCAGCGGATAGACATCGGGAACGGAGGGCTCTCGGCAGGTCGCGTACCAGCCGCAACCGCAACCGGCGCCCAGGCCGATCAGAGCTGAGTAGAGGCTCGTGCGAAACAATGTTCGAGCCGCAGCGCGCGTCATGGTTGCACCTGCTGAGGCTGATCCTGTCCGTGCATTCCGGAAGCGTCCACGGGGACCGCGGGGGATCCTTCAGCCGGTCGTTGAGGGCTCGATTGCGACCAACCGAAACTGCGAAACGGACGTTGATACCATTTGAGCTGTGGGTTCGACGGATCAGCGGGCGCACCGTCAGCAACGCCCACCGCGAACGAAGCGCTCGTCTGTTGAATCGTCGTGCCGTTTGACGTGTTGAAATTCGCGGTCGACGGGTTGCGCTGCGGGTCAACACTGCCGTTCGCGTTCGCCCCTTGCTGCGGCCGTTGATATTGAGCGCCCGCCGCAGGTGCAGGAGCCGGTGTAACTGGCCCGCGAGGCGTCGTCGGGACAGGTCCGCTCGGTTGAGCGCCGGGACCCGCATTGAATAGCTGGAATCCGACGGGTACGCCCGCAGTCTGGCCCGTTCCGTACGGCGCCGCCTGATAGACGTTCGTGTCGGGGCAGCCCTCCGTCTTGCCGAGCTTATAAAACTCGCAGTTGTTCGGGACCGTCACTTCATGCCCGGGCAGCGGCGGCACTTCTTCGGCATCCATCGGCCGCACGATTTCCGGGGTCACCAGAATCAACAATTCTGTCTCGTCCTGCGTCGAACGTTTGCCCGTGAAGAGCGGGCCGACGACCGGGACATCCCCCCAGAAGGCGACCTTTGCGGTCCCCGTAGTGTTCTGGCGGGAAATCAGGCCGGCCAGCACGATCGTCTGTCCCTCGCGGAGCTGAACGGTCGTTTCGGCCCGCCGCGTGTCGACGCCGGGGATTCCGTTCACCGTGTTCGCGCTATCGAGTTGGCTGAACTCGGGCGTGATTTTCATGCGGATCAAGTCGTGATCGAGGACCATCGGCGTGACCATTAGCGAGGTGCCGAATCCGTGAAATGTCGTCTGCTGAGCCCCGACCCCCTCGACGCCGACAATGGTCGGCACGGCAAATTCGCCGCCCGACAAGAAGCTGGCCGAATGTCCGCTTACAACGGTCAACACGGGCTCCGAGAGAATCGTTGCCGTGCGGTTGGACATCAGAGCGTGAATGGCCGCGTCGATCTCGCCGTTTTCGAAAATGCCGGCCAGCGACTTGCGACGAGTATTCCGAATCTGCTGGACCGTGTGCCGGCGATCGAACAGGACGTTATCCAAATTGACGCCCATGCTGCGGAGCATCGAGCGATTCAGCTCAGCAATCCGCACGCGGAGCATCACCTGAAACTCGCCGGGAACTTCGAGCAAGTTCACGATGTCGGTCGCGGTGGGAGCGCCTGCGGCGAAGTCATCACCCTTGTTCGCAAAGGAGCGAGCGTTGCCTTGCCGCTGCGGAGCATTGAGCCGTTGCTTCTCGACAACTTCCACTGGCGCGGGCTGCGGCACCGCGACCTCGCCCCGGATAATCTGCAAGATCTTCGCCGCCTCTTCCGAGTCGTGGGCCTGCCCCTTTACCACGAGCTTGCCAGAGAAGGGAATCAAGATGACTTTGCTATTGGGGAAAAGGATTGCCAGCTTCCGCTCGAGCTTGCTGAAGTCAATGCGGCGGCGCTCCTCGACGCTGGGATCACGCAAAGTGTTGACCTGATAGATCAGAGGCTGACGGCTGTTGTCGAACCACAGCGTGAGCGTCGTGCTGCCTTGTTCCAGGCCGATGATCGACAGTTCGCTCGGGCTGTATTGCACGACGTCGACAATCGCGGGATCGGCCACGGCCGTCCGCACGATGTTCGTCTTGGCAATCAATAATTGGCTATGGTGCTGCACGACATCGAGATTTTCCGACACAGTCGGCATCGCGGTAATCTGTTCGGGGAGCGCACGTCCGCCGCGCGGCCGTGCGGCGGCATCGGCGACCACGGCTGGGGGTGCCTGCATCACTGAGGCGCCAGGAGGTGGCGGAACTTCCGCGGCAGCTTGGCCGGCGGCCGGTGGGACGGCGGCCCACCCCTGCGCGCAAAGTCGCGACGTTGTGAGAGCGATCCCGCAACCGGCCAGCAGCCAGGCGACTGTTGGAAACCCCCACGCGCCGCCGAGGAGCGACGCGCGACGCGGCCCTCGTTGCGAGGTCGGTGGAAAGTGCGGATGATCCGCAAACAGTTCAGACATCGGGGATCCGATTTCTCTGGAGCGCAATCCGCCCGTGCGAAGCGCAACCCGACCGGTGCAAATGGCTCCGTAACGGTGTTTACGGCTGTATCGGTCCTGCCGATCTTGCGAATTGAATAGGAACTTTGGGTTTTCGGGCCTCGGTGGGTTCTGACCGGCACCGCCAGCGTTTAGTTTCCCAGGGCTGCCGCCGCTAGGGCCGACAACTTCGCCTGCGAACCGATCCGGGGGAGCCGCAAGCGGGGCGATTCGCGGCGGCGGCGACCGAAAAACCGCCCGCGCAGCGGCGCAAATGCGGGCCTTGCCGAGCGATTGTTCGGCACGGCAGCCGATAGATCGGAATGGTTCCTCATGGAAGGGGATCCGTTCGCTGCCGCATCCGATCACGGAGGTTCGCCATGGCCGCAAAATGCTGGCCGATTCTGATCTCAGCCGTTGTGGGAATGGGCCCGGTGGCTGTCGCCCAGACGCCGCTCCCGGAAGCCAGTGTCATGCCAACGGCGGGCGGTCCCTGCGAGCCGCGGTTTTATTTCGATTACCCCCAACCGTGGTTGCACGGCTACATTCAGGAAGTCCCCACGTACTCCGGATTCCATTCATTTCGGCCCTACAACTATAAGCACGTCTTTTCGCAATCGCAGGTTGCTGCGGGTTGGGGCACCGCGCCGACGTCGCCTTACAGCCAACAGTATTGGAATCGTGATCGCCCCGCGCAAGCGAACGCTGAAGTCGTGCCAAGCCCTTCGTCGGTCAACGTGCCAGGCGCCACGTTCCAGTCCGTACCCGCGCGGCGGTAGGCCATCACCGCGCGCCCGGGCGAGTCAACAAGACGAAAAACTGCAGCGCGAGAAACAGTGCGAGGGGAGCGAAGACGGCCACTCGCAAAACACGCAGCGCCTGGGGATACCACTCGCCGACGATCGGCGTGACCTGCGTCCGCTGGGCCGCATCGTCAACGCCGTGCTTCTTCAGCGCGTCGACAACACTGTCGCGCCGCTTTTGATTGAGGGCCCGGTCGTCGGCCGCCGTCGTCGGTTCGACCAGCACGGGGAATCGCGTCTCGCCCATGCGGGGTGCCAATTGGCGCAGGTGCTGCAGCCCCAACTCGTTCAGCTCGGCCGCTTGCGGGGTGAATTCAGAACGACGAACGATGCCGCCCGCCCGTTCGGCTTCAATTTGGTCCCGGCTGCGAGCGTCTAGCATGGGCATCAACAGCAGCAGAAACAAAACGCCCACCAGCGTTAAAGTCAGCGTGAGGCACCCGAAAGCCGTCATCTGCGACTTGAAGAGATTGCGTTCGGAGGCGGTTTCCGAATGCAGGTCGATGGCGCGGCGCCGGCGGACTGAGACCCGCGCGGCATCGATGACCTCGAAGGCGCGGACGAGATCGGTCCAGGCCGCTGCGTCTGTTCGTTCGCGGCTCACGACGACTTCTGATCGTTCCGTATCCAATCGGCTCGGCTCCGAACGAGGCGCCAAGAGTCGCTCGATCCCGGCGAGCAGGGCGGCCCCTTCGTCCAACCAATGCGACTCATTGAGGTCGGCGGGGGAAACGGCAATCCGCTCCGTGCGGACGGACCAAGCTGCTGGGTCACCCGCACCAGTCACCGAAATTTCACCTTTCTCGCCCGCAATGACGAGGCTCCAGCGAGGCGAGCTCGCGGTGCCGCGAACCATCCACGTCGCCTCGGGCAACGCCTCGCCCGACAGCGTGATGGCGGCCGCCGCCACGTGATTGTCGAAGGCTCCCGACAAACCCGCCGTCACGCGGCTGTAATCGCCGCCAAGATTGCGCAAGAGATCGACGTCGTGGAGCAGGGCGTCCTCGACCGTTTCCTTAGGCAATACGGGGCCGGCCGCATCACTTTGGGCTTTGATCTCGCGGTCGATCCGCAAATAGAGCGGCCGACCGAGGGCTCCCGTGTCGAGCGCGGCCCGGATGCGTTGAAAGCCAGGCAGAGTGCGATCGATAAAGATCGGAGCGATCCAAGCATTGCCCTCGTCGCGAATCAGCGACAACTCGTAGATCCACGTCGAGCCTTGGGCGCTTCGTGGCAGGATCAGGAGCCGGCTTCCGGCCGAGGCGAGTTGTTTCGCGGCCTCGAGCACGACCTCATCACTGCCGCACACCAGAACGGCATCGATCTGACCCGTGGTCACGATGGCGTCCCATCGCGGGAGAACTCGAACGGTCGGCGCGACCTCGCGAAGCCGCGCATCGAGACTGCCGACGAGGGTCGCACAGTCGAGGCGGTGCGTTGGGCTGGCTGCGATCGCACTGAGGAGCGGCAGAATCTCCGGGTCGTCGCCGATCAGCGCGAATTTCATGTGCCGATCAAGCTCCGCGAGCGTTCCTCGGATTTGCCGAGGGCCTGACGAATCCCCTCGCGGGTCACCGGCTGAATCAGCCCGCGTTCTGTGATCAGGGCCGTAATCAGCTCGGCCGGCGTGACGTCGAAGGCCGGATTCCGGGCGTCGATGGCCGTGGGCGCTGTCTGCCGCTCGAAGGGATGGGTCACTTCGGTGGCGGCACGCTCTTCGATGGGAATGCTGCGGCCATCCGGCGCACTCAAGTCGAACGTGCTGGTCGGAGCGGCGACGTAAAACGGGATTCCATGCGCACGGGCCAAATGAGCGACGGAATACGTCCCGATCTTGTTGGCCGTGTCGCCGTTGGCCGCAATCCGGTCGGCCCCGGTCACCACCGCTTGGATGCGACCTTCCTGCATAATCCAGCCCGCCGCGGAATCGCAGAGCAGGGTGGCGGGAATGCCGCGCTCGGTCAATTCCCAGGCGGTGAGCCGCGCTCCTTGGAGCAGCGGTCGCGTTTCGTCGACAAAAACATGCAGCCGCTTGCCCTGGCGAACGGCGGCATAGATCACCGCGAGGGCCGTCCCGTCGCCCGCAGTGGCGAGGCTCCCCGCATTGCAATGTGTCAGCACGCCCGACCCGTCAGCCAAAAGATCGGCCCCCGCGCGGCCGATAGCGGCACACATCTCGCGGTCTTCGGTCTCGATCCGCCGCGCTTCCTCTAACAGTCGAGCGGCCATCTGGGCCGAGGGCAGTTCCAGCTGCGCGGCCGCCACGTCTTGCATGCGACGCAGCGCCCATGCGAGATTGACGGCTGTCGGCCGGCTGCTCTCCAGATAGTCAGCGACCTCGTGCAGGCGGCGATCAAAAGCGGGCCGCTCTGCCCCGAGCACCGTTTTCAAACCGGTGAGCAGACCGTAGGCGGCCGCGACCCCGATCGCCGGCGCCCCGCGGACGCGCAGCGCGCTGATCGCCTCCCAAACCTGATCGGGCGTGCCCAAATCGATTTGCCGCAGCTCGCCCGGCAATAGCGTCTGATCGATGATCCGCAAACAACCGCCAACATCACCGATCCAGGCCAGCGTGGGCGTAATCTGCGTCGTTTCGGGCATTACAGCTTTCGCGCTACTTAAGCGGTGAGAAATCCGTGGGATTCATGTAGACGCGCTCCGGAAGTTTCTTTAGCAGCGAGCCGTTCTTTTGCGACTCTTTGTAGACGGCCTTCCATTCCGGATCGGCCTGAAACGCTGCCCATGATTTGTCCGCCGCTTCGCGGCTCTTATGCGCGACGATGTAGATCAACGTCTCCGGCTTATCCGTAGGCACCCAGTAGCCGATGTTTTTCATCCCATGCTTCTCGAAGAGCTGCATGGTGTGATCGCGAAACCGCTTCTGCAGCTCGGGCATTTTTCCAGGCGCGGCCGTGTAGGTCCGCAGTTCGTAAACCATCATGTCGTCGGCTTTCGCTTGATGGACGCCATTGGTTGAAAGTCCAGTGCCCAGCACCATCGCGGTCACAAACAGG
>DASRXU010000580.1:0-3797 GCA_035687365.1 Planctomycetaceae bacterium
TTCTCGGCGCGGGATTGGGGCTCATTGTGCTGTGGGGCGGCGACGCACCGCGCAAATTCCTGCGGCCGCTACGCATGCTCGTTGGCCTATTTATTCTCGGCTGCGTCGCAGTCTACAGATGCGACACCGACTGGACGCGCTTTGCGCTGCCTCTGATCTGGCTCGTGCTAGTCCCCCCCTCTCGCGACGACGTGAGGCGAACTTCGCTTGTCTGCCGCTTGCTATTGACGCTGATCGCTTGTTTGCGGCCGCTGCGCATTTTGCCTGTGGATGGCGGCCCGTTTCACCTGCCGACGTGGGCCATGCTCCTCGTCGGAATCGTGCTGCTAAGCGATTTTTTGGAGATCGACTTGTTCGACCGATGGCGTCGGCGCGTTGGTACGATCGATGGGAATGTCTTCGCGGCCAGTCTGGCGTTGCTGCTCGGAGGCATTCCCGCACTGTTGTCGGCACGAACTTACGAGAACTCCGTGCCGCTGGATCTGTCAGGCTGCCGTTGGACTCGACTCTCCGAGAAAGAGGCGACGCTGCTGACGTTCCTGGCTACCAACGCGGAAAGGTCATCCGACTGCTTCGTGGCCCGCCTCGGTTTGATGAGTTTGCATTTTTGGACCGGTCGGCCGCCGGCCAGCGATTTTGTGCCGGGCAACGAATGGGATGGACTCGATGACACCACGCACGAGTGGTTACTCGCGGCCCACCGTGACCGCGAGCGGATGATGTTCATCGACAACCCGATGCCCTGGTATCTCGATTCGCACCGGCTCGAGTTTTCCAAATTCGCCGCCTCCCTGCGATCCCACGCGTTTCTCGACTTCATCAGCCAGCACTTCAAACAACTGGCTCGAGTGGCCAATTGTCGGCTGCTGGTCCGCAAGGAACGGCACGACCTCGAGCTCTATGACTGCGCCTATGACGCTGGGAAAGTCCCGAATGCCCCTGGGCAGAGTTGGCTCAAACTGAATCCGCTCGACCGGCGCGATCTCAAGAATGTCGCCGCGATTGATTTGGTCGATCTGGTCACCGACGAACGAATCGGTTCGACCGAACCCGGCCGTTCCGCTCAGCCGCTACGTCTTTTCTTGGGTGGCCGCCTCCTCAAACTCGACGACGTTCTGGCAACGGCTTTATCGAGGTCGGAAACCGGCGACTCGATCATGCTGGCGTACCCAGCAGAAATCCGCCTCGACCAGCTCGGCTTTCCGGCTCTGCGGTTTTTCGATTCGCGCGGCAAGCGGCTGCTGACGCTACCGGTCGCTGTTGACACGTGCCTCACTCCACCGTGATCGTCTGGTGAACGTGCCGTTGTCGATCGGCATCACGAGCCTGAATCGATTGTCTAGGGAGATGGCATCTGTAAGACTCGATCCATTCCCAACCTCAGCCACGAGTGCGAACAAAATTCGGAAAGACGTGATCCCAAAGGACCGTGCCACGCCGACGGCCGAACCTCGTCCAATCCCAAGATGAAACAGCCAGCAAACATTTTCTTCCTGCTGATGATTGTCGTTTGCGTGGCCATTCGCACCATGCACTCTGGTTGGGGAATCGTAGGGCCCGTCGCGAACGTGAACGAATCCGTGCGGTTCGGCATCGCCGGGAACCCGAGCGATTATCTCTCGTATTCATCCTGGGCGCAGCAGGCGAGAATGGGTTCGTGGACATTCAGCGATCTTTACACGACGACGCCACACCGAGCCGACTACATCAATCCCTTCTTCCTGGGCGTCGGTTGGCTCTCTCGGTTGGTTTCGGGTCCGCCCGAATTGGTCCTCAACCTCTCGATCTTCCTCTCGCTTGCCATTTTCTTTTACTCGCTGAGCGCAATCTGCGGTCGCCTGGGCTTTGACAAGTTGACGACGCTGTGCGTCCTGTGCCTTTGCTTCGGAGGCGGCGGGGCGACGTGGCTACGGCGCATTGTCGAGCTCATTGGCTTGCACGGCCCGTTGCGGACCGTCGGTCCGGCAGACACGATTTTCGGTTACCCCGACTGGTTTTACGGAGAACTTTTCCCAGCAGTCACCTTCAACGTGTCGGCGTTCCACTCGATGTCACTTGCCCTGATGTCGCTCGTGGCGGCCCTGCTGATCCAATACGACGACCCAAGTCGCCGGTTGTCCTTGTCGCGAGTGATCGCGCTGATTGTCATCTCCACGTTTTTGGTCGGCCTCCGACCGTACGAACCCGTCGTGCTGCTCGCGGCGTATGCGGCCTACTTCTGCTACTCGCTTCTGTCAGAACCCCAGGCTAGTGGCATCAAGAGGCGTCTCGCGCTGCTCGTTTGTCTCGTGACGGGAATCTTGCCGTTCCTCGTCTACGACTATTGGCTCACGCGACAGCCGGTTTGGCGCGAATTCTCGCAGAAGGGTTTAGACCTCTTTGGCAGTGCTGATTGGGCGGGCGCTTTCCTGGTGCTCTGGGTGCTCGCAATTGCAGGAGTCGCAACGCTTGGCGCTCGCGCGTTGACGGCACCGTATGCCTTGATCGTGATCTGGGCCTCGATCTACGCCGCAATTCTGATTGTCCTGCACAGCGGGCTCACCAAGCTGTGCGGTGGCTGCACAATCCCGCTGTCTTTCCTTGCGGGGCCGGCGATCGCGCACCTGATGGGAAGACTGGGCTCGCGTCGGCAACGCGCAATCGCTGCCGCCGTGATCGTTTGCCTCGCATTTGGAAGCGCGACCGTGTTTCTCGTTCGGATCGCCAAGTCGGCTCCGCCTCGCGTATCGGCCGACCTCCTAGCGGCCATCGACGCCATTCGTCACGATTCGACAACTTCGGCTCCCACGATTCTGACGGACGCCACAACCGCGATGTACTTGCCCGGTCTCGCCGGTTTTCGGGTCTATTGCGGGAACTGGGGCCTGACAGATGACTATGACACTAAGGTCGTGGCCCTGGCCGCAATCGGCCTTCGCGTAGCAGCCCCCGTGAATCGACCTTCCGATCCGTCGTCGCAGGGAGAGTCAGACGAATCCGAGTCGAAGGCCCTCTTCCAGCTTCGGGACCAAATCAAGAGGAACGTTTTCTCTTACATCCTGATCGATCGGCGCTTCGCGGTCCCCGCGCTTCAAAAACTCGATATCACGGTCAGTCGGGAATTCCCGAAGTCCGTCATTTACAACGGAAAGACATTTTTCGCGATCAAGCTTGACCAAAAGGCCATCGATAAAATCCCGTCCCTGATGGGTTTCACCTCGGCTTGGTGGCAAGGCGATCAAATACCTTCAGGGAAGTCGGTCAATAACTGCCGAGGCCAAACCTTTCCATCGCACCTCGTGCTGACTGGGAGGCGTGGCGTGACCCTGTGGAAATCTGCTCACGATCGCTTGCGCGCATAGGTAATCAAGAACGAACCAAACCGGTCGCGAATCAGCGGCAGGTCGAAGCAGCGATCGACCAAATTGTAAGCGGGCAGGAACAGTGAGGCCGCGCGGCTGGCGATGTGCTTGTACGTGATGCCGGAGATTGCCGCGACGCGCACTTCCTCGAACGGTTCCACCTGCAAAGCGCGGCGGAGCGCGGCTTTTGACAGCGGCTGCTCGTTCTGGGTCACACCCTTCGACGAGTAAAACGGCGACTCTTTGCAGCGATACAGCCACATGGCCGGATTCCCGCGATGCGGGTCACAGCCCAAGAGAATTCCGCCCGGCTTCAGCAGTCGTCCGCATTCGGCGACGGTCCGCGTCAGGTCGGGAAAGTGATGCAGCACGGCACTGAGAAAGATGACGTCAAAGTGGCCGCTCGGAAGGGGGGTCGATTCGATGTCCCCGATGTGGAACTCGACCTTGGGGAAT
>DASRXU010000581.1:0-24102 GCA_035687365.1 Planctomycetaceae bacterium
CTTCGGCGTCGCTAAGGCAACGGTGCAGAAGCTCACCGAGAAGACGTTGTTTACCGCCTACGGTCAGATGATCGGTACGCCGGAATACATGAGCCCCGAGCAGGCGGAGATGAGCGGACTCGACATCGACACTCGCAGCGACGTGTATTCACTCGGCGTGTTGCTCTACGAGCTCTTGACCGGAACGACCCCGCTGGAGGCAAAGCGGTTGCGTGAGGCGGGGTTCGCAATGATGCAGCGACTGATTCAGGACGACGAGCCGCAGCGACCGAGTACTCGTTTGTCGTCATTGGGAGACTCGGCCACGATTGTCGCGGGCAATCGGGGCCTGGATGTTAAGCGGCTCGTGCAGCTATTGGCAGGAGACCTGGACTGGGTCGTGATGAAGGCGCTAGAGAAGGACCGTAACCGGCGCTATGCCACGCCCGGCAACTTTGCAGAGGATATTGATCGTTACCTGCGGCACGAAGCGATCTTGGCCCGTCCGCCCTCCACGCGATACCGACTGCAGAAGCTTGTCCGGCGAAATCGCGGCGCCGTCCTGACTGCGGCTGTGGTCGTCGGGGCTCTCCTCGCGGGCACAGCGATTTCCATTTGGCAGGCGGTGCGGGCGACCCGCGCCGAAATGAACGCACTCGTCGCGGCGGAAGCCGAGGGAACAGCCAAGCGAGAGGCCCTGGTCGCCGCCGAGGGCGAGAGAAAGTCGAAGGAACTCGCTCTACTTGCCGCAAAGGCGGAGAACAAGGCGAAAGACGACGCGGTAGCGCGCGAGACAGAGACGAAAGCCGTGCTCGACTTCTTGGAAGACAAGGTGATTGCCGCGGCGCGACCGAAAGGTGAACAAGGGGGATTGGGGCCGGAGGTCACCTTGCGGCGAGCCCTCGAAGCCGCGCTGCCTTTCGTCGACAACGGATTTCGCACGCAGCCTCTGATTGAAGCGCGTCTGCACCTGACGCTTGGTCGCTCGTTTCGGCTTCTGGGTTACCCGAAGATCGCGGCGAGTCAGGTTGAGAAGGCGCGTGCGCTTTACGCTAAGCACCGCGGGATCGACGATCCGGACACACTTCAGTGCCTGAGCGAACTCGGCAGCTGCGTCTATGGACTCGGCCGCTTTGCCGAGTCCGTCAAGCTCCGCGAGCAGACACTGGCGCTGCGAAAGGCCAAGCTCGGACCCGATCACCGCGATACGCTGATCAGCATGCTCGATCTGGCCAGCAGCTATTCTGACGTCGACCGCCACGCCGAAGCCCTCAAGCTGTTCGAGGACGTGCTGGCCGTCCGCAATGCCAAGCTCGGACCTGACCATCCCGAAACGCTTTCGAGCATGCGCTCCCTGGGCATTAGCTACACGGATCTCGGCCGGCACGCTGAGGCGGCCAAGCTGCTCGGTCAGACGCTGTCACGACAAAAGGCCGTGCTCGGCCCGGACCATCCCGACACGCTCCGGAGCATGTACGCCCTCGGCGCCAGCTACTCGTACCTGGGCCGCCACCTCGACGCCATCCAGCTCTTTACCGAGACGCTGGCCCTCGACAAAAGCACGCTTGGCCCGGACCATCCTGAAACGCTGATGACGATGAACAACCTGGCCGTCAGCGACAATACTGTTGGTCGGCATGCTGAAGCCCTGAAGATTCACGAGGAGACGCTGGCGATCCAAAGGGTGAAGCTCGGGTCCAGCCATCCAGACACCCTGATGACCCTGTACAACATCGCCTGCGACCACGCGGCGACAATTCCCAAGTCGGCTAACCGGGAACAAGAGTCCGAGCGTGCCATGACGTGCCTTCAGCAGGCCGTCGCCGCGGGCTTCAACGACCTTGCCCAGATGAAGAGAGACCACGACCTCGACGCCCTGCGCGACCGACCGGACTTCAAGCAAATTCTCGCCCAGCTGGAGGTCGGAAAGGCGAAGGAAAAACGGAAGTGATTCGCTGTTTGAGAGCTGAGTGCGAGCGTGGGGTTGAACTCGTCAAGGCTCTCAACGCGGCCGGTTTGCTCGTTCGTCCGGTCTGGTTGCACAAGTTAACGCCAGGACGGCAGGCTCCAAAGTCCCGGCGATTTGATGGCCGCTTTGCCGCTGTTCTCTCCGATCGGAAGGATGGTCGGCACCGGGGCGGCACCCCGGATGAAATGCGTCCAGATGATCCGCTTGCCGTCGGGCGCCGGTGAAGGAAAGCCGTAATCCGTGAGCCCGTTGGCAAAGGGCCGCACATTTTTGCCGTCGAGATCACAGGTCTGCCAGCTCCGATCACTCGGGCCTTTGAACAAGACGGTTTTTCCGTCGTTCAAGACAACGGGCATGCTTCCGTCCAGCAGTCGAGTTGTCTGGCCGTCCATCCCCAAGCGAGCGATTGTGTCCGTCAATCTAAGTGACAGGTTCGAGGGGTCGGCACTTTCACGTTTGAGCAACAACAGTCCCTGTCTATCAGGCAGCCAGGAAAGGAAGGCCACATCAGCCGGTTTGCCCAGCGGCTTCGCGTCGCCGCTCCTCAAATCGATCAGGTAAATCTGAGAATCGAGTGGACGCCCCTCGGGCTTCTTGTGGATGACGGCAATTGTCTTTCCGTCGAGTGAAAGTGCCGGCATCAAGGAGTTGCCGCCTGCCAGCGCGTCGCCACCGAGTGGGCGGTTGTTCCCCGTCTTCAGATCGATTTCGTACATCTGGAGTGTCCCCGTCGAATCGTCGAGGCCCGAGACGATGACTCGCCTTCTGTCTTTGCTGAAGCATCCCGGTAGCGAGACGATGCCGTGAAAGGGGATCCGGCGATACCGCCCGGTCCGCACGTTGAGGAGAAGTCCGTCCGATTCACCCGACTTCATACCCGGCTGCCAGGTCGGATTGTGGCTGATCATTAGCAGGTCGTCGGAAGGGCCTTGCGTAGGGTCGTCGGAATGGTGCTCCCACTCGTACTGGTCAGTCGCAAAGTCATCCGGCGCGACGTGGTCGAGCCATTTGAAGTCTTGGATCTCCGTTTGTCGATCGGCACTTCCCAGTTGCACGTACATTCCACTCGCGAGGTCGATGCGCACGGCGATTCCACGAAGCATGCGTCGCATTTGCTCAATCGCTCGGATCGAGTCGGGGTCGCTTGCGAGTGCGGGCTTTTGCCTGATGACGTCCTCGAGGCCCCGGACCGAGAATTCAAGCTGCTTTCGCATTGAGCCCGACACCGGTGTTAGAAAGGTGGCGACGCCGTCCTTCGTCCCCTCGTAGTCGCCAAGACGATTTTGAGGGCCGTCGGTGAGAAATCGCGGCTCGCCTCTCAAGAGAAAGAAGTACGCCGCGTGCATCAAGAACGGCGTTTCATAAGGCCGCCATTTCGTTCTGATTCCGAGTTCGGCGACATACCAGCAGTTGTCGCGGGCGATGATCTGCAACTCGGGCAGTTTTTGTTTCTTGACCTGAGCCGTAAGGACCGTGCGGCGCATGCTGGGAGTCGAAATAATTTTCTCGACAATCTGCGCGCCGTTTGGCAAACGCGTAATCGCGGTCCACGATGCTGCCTGATGCTCGAGTCGAGCCGCAGTTTGGTGGCCTGCGCGAATGAGCGCGGCAACATCGGGTGGTGGGCCTTTCCCGTCAGCGGAGAAGACCGATGAAGCCGTAAGGTGCGCGACAACGATCGACAGGAGGCAAAGTGAAGCAAATCTTGTCATGAGAGTGCGGTCCTGCAAGTCGGATTGGCCAGGACCATTAAATCAGCATCCTCACGGACCCGGCAATCGATCCGTGGCTCAAGCGCTGGCGGTTAGCAGGCAAGAGCGCCCGGTTTTGAAGATAGAAGGGGACAGGGGCGTATAATGGGTTTACGCCAAGGTGTCAGACTCCGCCCCAAAAAGGGGAGCAGTTCTAGGGCACGATATTGCATCAATCAGCTCGATATATGCGCCTGTCCCCTTTTTATTTTTATTTCCGTCGGCTTTTACCTCTTGGCCGGCGCGTGGAACACAACACGGCAAACCCTAGACGCTCCGTGAGAAGAACCCATGATGGATCCGCTCCGTGGGGTTGGCAGACGCAGAAGGCGCATCGCTTGGCTCGGCGTCGCGGTATGGCTGTGTCTCGCATTTCTGGTCTTGTCCAACTTCATCGCGGGGATGATTCCTCAAACCCAATCGGCCCTCGGAGCCGCGGTCGCCGAATGTGAAGAGCGGGGATGGCAGGCCGACGACCTTGGCTTCAGTCGGTCAGAGACTCACGACTCCTTCTTCTTTGGGAAGTCTGCGGCGATCACGCTGCGTGCGAAAGACCCCAATCATCCGGCAACAATTCACGTTGACGTGAGTCGGCCAATGAATTTGATGAATTGGCGCGTCACCGGTTATCGTGAAGACCCCTGATTGCGGCTCGTCCAGCCTGCCATTTCGCGCCTGGCGCGATTCGAGCACAGCCGCGGCTTGTGGGCTGATCCTCACGCCGAGCTTCCAGATCGCGGCGAATCGACTCCGTTCCCGTTACCGCGACGGAGCGAGCGATGCCATTTCGGGGAGGCGCGCGGCATCGATTCTTCGTGCGTCCAACGGGAAGGCCGCATCTGATTCCAGCCTTCGCGCAAACCCGCGATAGACGCGGCCGTCGGGGTCTCGGTGAGTGCCGCTCATCCGACCGGCGTCGTCTTCGGACAGGTAGTACGTGAAGTGCCGGCCGCGGAGTTTATCCAAGCCCGGGTTGGGATTTGACCAGTCGACGTAGAAGTCGATTCGATTGCCCTTCATCGAACCATTCACACGGAGGGCTTCCGCGGGATTGTTGTGGTCGTAAAAGGTGCCGATGCGTCGATCGATTCTGCGATCGCGTTTTCGCTCGTAAACACCCCGAAACACTCCCGGAATGTGGGAGATATCCAAGATGCCTTTCCACCCGGCGAAGTTGACTTCCCACCGTCCGACAAACTGCAGTTCGGGGAAGGACACCTGCTTGACGCCGGTCAGGTAGCCGGCCGTGTGGCCATATTGCAGGTAGTCATAGCCGATGTAGGTGAAGCCATTCGCCCCGGGCGTCTTCGTGGGACCGTGGCTATTCTTGACGATGAAATACGGATTCGTCCGATCGCTACGGTCATAGCCGACGATCAACATCGAGTGCTGGCCGGCAGTGCGCTTGCCCGGCCCGTCGTAGTGCCACACGGCGGAGCGCGGCCTCTTGCCGTTGACCTTGAAATCCCAAACCACCTCGTGGCCTTGGGCGAGCGCTTGCTCGATGGCACGCGGGTCCTTCCCATTGGGGAGTTCCCGGTAGCCGGTGAGAGTGAAGTAGCGGGGAGCGCGCAGGGTGGAGGGAAGCAGACGCCGCGGAGATAGGTTCCAGCTGTCAACGTTGAACTGACTCTTCCAGTGATTTTCGCCCCAAGGGAACGGCACCTTGTAATCGTAGGCGGCCGGGCGGCCGGCAGCTTCTTCGGGAATGGCGAGGCCGCCGGTAAGAAAAGCCAGATTTTCGACCCCGTTGCCTCCCTCCCAACCACCAACCTGGTTTTCGCAGGTGTCGGCGGGTTGGCCCTCGATGGGCGACAACCAGAACTGTTTGACGAAGTACATGAACGTGTCTTCGGACAGATCGACGTCCTGCCCGGACCGCCTCAATTCCGCCTCCATCGCCGCGCACACGGAGTGGACGATACACGTGCGGCGTCCTTTCTGGTCACGGATCGGAGATTGACTGGGGCGCAGATCGACCCGCATCGGCGTCGCCGCCTGCACGACTCGGGGCGGCCCCGACAAAACGAAAAAGAGGGCAAGCAGAAGCGCGGTGCGCCGATGATGCAGAGTGCCCGTCCACGAAGACCGGCGGAAGCGTCGGAACTGAGCCAATAAGCGTGTCATGAGCGATCCCTCCACAACGGCTGCTTGCCGTTCACTGCAAAGCAGCAAAGGAGGTCGCACCGGACAGAGAAAAATAGCGTCTCCGGAGAAATAGTTGCCCGAGGCCGACCAATCAGGCCGCTTTGTCAGGATCGCCGAGGTCCGTGCGGTGCGTCTCGGTCGCCAGCCAGACGGACAAGAACGTGATGGCGCAGAGAGCAATCAGGTAGAGGGCGACTCCCCAGGTCCGGCCGTCGCCCCATTGCAGCAACGACACGCAAATGAGCGGGGCCAAGCCTCCCGCCAGCGGCGAAGCCAATTGGTACCCGATCGAAGCGCCGGTATACCGGACATCCGTGCCGAACAGTTCGGAAAAGAAGGCCGCTTGTGGCGCATACATGGCTGACTGAGCGATCAGCGCGATGGAGATGGCCAGTCCGATCCAGACTGGAGTTGCCGTGTCGACCATCCAGAAGAATGGGAAGGCGAATGCGGCCAGCGCCGCGGCACCTCCCAAATACACGGGACGTCTGCCGATGGCGTCCGACAGCGCGCCAAAAAGTGGGATCGACACGAACTGCACCACCGTCGCAATGAGCAGGCAGTTCAATGCCACAGTTCGCGGCAGTTCCAGATTGACCGTGGCATAAGTCAGCACGAATACGCTGAAGACGTAGAATCCGCCATTCTCCGCCATCCGCGCACCGATCGCCAACAGGACGTTTCGCGGATAGCGCCGGAGGACCTCGAAGAACGGCACAGCGGCCTGCTGTTTTTGATCACGGACCTTCTCAAACAACGGGCTCTCATAAATTTGCAGGCGGATAAACAGCCCGACGCCCAGCAAACCAATCCCCAACAGAAACGGAACGCGCCAACCCCAGCTCAGAAAGGCGTCATTTGGCAACAATGAGAAGAGATTGAAGACCGCATTCGCCAGCAGTGATCCGGCCGGCACACCTGCCTGAACCCAGCTTGCGTAGAAACCTCGCCGCCCCCGGTGTCCGTGCTCAACGACCATCAGCACGGCTCCGCCCCATTCTCCGCCGACGCCGAAGCCCTGAACAAATCGCAAAATGACCAGCAGCACCGGCGCGGCCACGCCAATCTGATCGTACGTCGGCAGGACGCCGATCAGGAACGTCCCCAGTCCCATGAGCATCAGCGTGGTGACCAGCATGGACTTTCGGCCCATGCGATCACCGAAGTGCCCAAACACGATGCCGCCGAGGGGGCGTGCGAAGAAGCCGACCGCGTACGTTCCAAACGACGCCATCGTCCCGACGAGGGGATCGAGCGTGGGAAAGAAGAGCTGATTGAAAACCAGCGCCGCGGCTGTGCCGTAGAGAAAGAAGTCGTACCACTCGATCGTCGTGCCGATGAAGCTCGCTACAACAACGCGGACTACCGAAATTGGAGCGGTGGCAACGGATTTGTCGTCGGACATGCGGCGATTGTACTCAGGTCGTCGCGCCCAATCTTCTGCCTGATCCGCAATTCCCAAAGCAATCCCGCTCGCAAACCCTCCTCACCTCACCCAGGCGCAACCTCGACAACCGCTGCACCGATGCTCCCCTAGCTGGACCAGATGTCGAATGTTCGGCGGCTTCGCTTCTGGGGTGGAAATTAGGCCGATTCGTGTGGCAGAATTTAGGTGACAAATTGACCCGCCCTGCGCTTGGCAGAGGTAGTCGCCGAGCGCTATTGGGCAATAAAGAGGGCCAAGGCATGCCGTTCCAACGTGCTAAATTCTTTGTTCTAGCCAGTTTGCTGGTCGTCACCGGTTTGAACGTCTGCCGGGCGGACAACGGGCCGAACCCGCCCGCTGGGACCAGCGCCCCCGTCGCAACTCCTGTACGCGAGGCGAAGCAGGGCAGTTTTGCCGCGCGCGCGAAGGAGTCCTTCACAAAAATCATCCACCAGAATTTTGAAAAATGGGACGAGAACCGGGACGGCCAGGTCTCAGCGGATGAAATCGCTCGATTGATCCCCGATCCGGAGGTCAAGGGCCTCGAGGCTGCTGCTGCCGCTGCGATTCACCGGTATCTGCGGAGCGATGGCGCTCCGTCGTCGGTCACCCAAGCCGATCTGCTCGCGACAGCGCAAGAGCAGCCGGTGCTGCCGGAACCAGAGAACAAGCAGGAAGCGCTGCGGCAGGATTTGAGCGGCGGGAAGCCGCGGTTCGTCACCTTCTACGCGCGTTTCGCCCAGCATCTTAAGAAGGCGCCTCGCGATCTCTTTGCCAGCGAGGACGGTCCCACGCTGGAAGGCGTCAGACAGGGCGCGCTGGGAGACTGTTTCTACATGTGCGTGATTGGAGCGACGCTCAATCGCGATCCGCAGACGATCCGGAAAATGCTCCGCGCCAACCCCGACGGGACAACCGACGTGATGTTTCCCGCCGTCAAAAGGGTTCGCGTACCGCCACTGACCGACGGCGAGATCGCTTTGACGTCCTCCGCCGCCGATCAGGGAATCTGGATCAACGTGCTTGAGAAAGCGTTCGGCACGGTGAAGTATGCCAATCCGAAGAACCAGCGTTCGGAAGATGACCTCGACCTAGACGTGATTTCCCGCGGCGGAAAGATCCTGACGACGATTCAGTTGATGACCGGCCACAAGGCATTTGTCATTCGGATTCGCAAATACAAAAACAAAAAGGCCCTTCCGCCGACGGAAGAGGAGATTCCCCGCACCACGAAGCGGTTGGACTCGGCTTTCACCAAGGCGTTCGCGACCAACCGACTCGTGTGTGCCGACATTGCCCCCGGAGTGCGGGGAAAAGACATTCCGCCGGGTTTGGTCGGTAAGCACGCCTACGCCATCTTGGGCTACGACCCGGAGAGTCAGATGGTGACCGTGTGGAATCCGCACGGCAAAAACTACACGCCGAAGGCGTCTCCCCCCAGCCCGGAACACGGATACCCGGTGAAGAACGGCGTCTTTCAGGTTCCGCTCGACGATTTTGTGCGGATCTTCAAAGAGGTGACCTACGAGACCAGTGCTCCGCTGCCTCGGGCGTGAATCCAGAGCGATGGGCCGGTCGCGCGTTAGTTGAGTCGTCAGACGCCCCAACGGACTAGCTAGTCGTGGTTTCGCCGTAAGACCGCGTGAAGTGCCGCGCGGCGTTGAGGTTCGGTGAGAGATGAATTCGCGCGCAGCGTTGCGACCACGGCGGCGGCATCTTTCTTCTCCCGGAACAATCGATCCACCAACCGCTCGGCCTCTGGCCGCAATGACGCCGCCGTCCGACGGCTTTGATAGCGCTGCGTCAGCGGTTCGGTGTCCCACAGACGGACCGTGCCATCGCCGGAGCCGGAGACCAGGCTTTTGCCGTCTGGGCTGAAGGCCAGCGAAAAGACGTAGTTCGTGTGTCCGAGCAGACGGGCCACGTCGTGTCCGGTTGCCAAGTCCCACAACCAAATGGCCCGATCGCGGCCGGCCGATGCCACGCGAGACCCGTCGGGGTGGAAGGCCGCGGTGAAGACCTCATCGGTGTGCCCCTCTAGCACGGCGAGGCAGTTCCTGGCGGCGAGATCCCAGACGCGGACAGTGTGGTCACTGCTGGCGGAAACCATTTTGCTTCCATCAGAGCTGAAGGCGACGGAGTAGACCGGACCCGTGTGACCCGTCAACTGCCCGATCGGCTCGTGCGATTTCGCATCCCAAAGGTCAATTGTTTCGAGCTGCTCACCGGTGCCTGCCAGCATTCGTCCGTCTGGGCTGTAGGCGAGCGCTGTTTTCGCGCGCCAGATGCTGCTCCCGCGCACGCGCAAGAGGGCGACGTTTCGGCCCGATGCTTGTTCCGAGACGCTGACCGCGCCGTCCCGGTCAGCCGCCGCGAGTTGAGTTCCGTCCGGGTTGACTGCGACCGCCAGGGCGGGCTTACCGGTGCCCGCCGCCTCTGTTCGGCGCTTGCCGGTTGTGAGGTCCCAGACTTGGAGTTTTTCCTCTGAGTCGCAGGCGCTGACTAGCCAGGTGTTTTCGGGGCCAAATGCCAGAGCCCGCACCACGCCCCGGTGAGGGAAGGTCGCGCAATGCTCGCCAGTTTGTGCGTCCCACAGGCGCACGGTGTTGTCCCAGCTTCCCGAAGCGATCCACTGGCCGTCCGGGCTGTAGGCCACCGGGTAGACATAGCTCGTGTGCCCGTGCAGCACAGGCAGATCGGCGCCACCTAATCCCTCCCAGATTCGGACGGTACTGTCACCTTCGTAACCCTGGCTGCCGAAGTTGGAACTCGCCGAAACAATCCGGCGGCCGTCCGCATCGAAGGCGACTTCCTTCACGAATGCCGTGTGCCCGTGCAATACGGCGGCCTCTTGTCGGTCCGTCGCACGCCACAAACGGATGGTGCGATCGGTTCCCCCTGAAACAATCCATTGACCGTCCGGGCTGTAGGCCGCCGTCATGACCTCCCCCGTGTGACGTTCATAAGGAGGCACGACCTCGCGGCCGGTTGCAGGGTCCCATTGCCGCACGCTGCCGTCGGCCGAAGTCGTTAACACGCGCTGGCCGTCTGGCCGGTACGCCACGCAGAGCACCTTGCTTCGGTGTCCGCGACAGTCGGCCACCTTCAACCCGGTCTTGCTGTCCCAAATCCGAGTGACCCCATCTTCGCCGGCTGTGGCAACGCGAGAGTTCTCCGGGTTGAAGGCCAACGAATCAGACATGCACCCGGGATTGACGCGAATCATCGACTGGTCTTTCCCATCAAGCCGGTAGAAGGTCACGGCCCAGTCTTTGTCCTCGCTCCAACCGACGGCCAGGCGTGATCCGTCCTGGCTGAAAGAGCCGGGCGCTGGGCGGAATCCGGGAAGGGCCTTCAGGCGTGACTGGACGTGCCCCTCTTTGTCCGCCACTTGGATCGTCCCTCCGCCGACGAGGGCAGCGATTCTCGGCTGGGAGCTCGACAGGCGGTCCAAACTGACCCAAACCTTTTCGGCTGGGAAGGGCCACGACAACAACTGGTGCCCCTCTGGGTCCAAGAGGCGGACGCGATCGCCGATGAACGCGGCGACGCGGACTCCTTCCGGGCTGTGGACAAGGTGCAGGATCTCATTGCGTTCGAACGGAAACATGGCCGAGCTATCGTCGAGACGGCTGTGCAGGTGGCGCCATTCCCAGCCGCGCAGCTCGTCGGGGGCTTCGCTCAGTTGGCGTGCCGCGTCGGTAACGTCATGGCCGATCAGGGCGGCGCTGGCCGCAGCGATGCGCGCCCGATAAGTCTGGTAACGGCCCTCTTGCTCCTTGTCGTTCGCGGTTTGCGCGTTGCGGCCCGCTTTCACAGCGAAGAGGAGCGTACCGACCAACCCCAGGACTAAAGCAGCCATCACGGCGAGCACACCGCCTACGAGGGCCTTGTGTCGCCGAGCAAACTTTCGCAGCTGGTACACCGCCGAGGGCGGCCGCGCGAGGATCGGTTCGTGATTGAGGTAGCGTCGGATGTCGGCAGACAGTGCGGCCGCGGAAGCGTAGCGCCGCTCCCGCTCCTTCTCGAGCGCCTTGCCGACGATCGCCTCGACGTCGCCGCGGCAGACCGAGTTGATCGATCCCAACCGCGATGGCTCCTGCTCGCGGATCACCCGTGCCACTTCCGGCAGCGCCAAATGCTGCAAATGGTAGGGCAGCCTATCCGCCAACAATTCGAAGAGGATCACGCCCAGGGCATACACGTCGGAGCGCCGGTCAACCTGCGCCGGGTCGCCGGTGACCTGCTCCGGGCTCATGTAGCTGAGCGTTCCCAACAGTTGACCAGCTTCGGTGCGGGCCGTCGTCGTTTGCAGATCGGCATCGGTGGCGCGGGCGACGCCGAAATCGAGCACCTTGGGCTGCCCCGTTTCGTCGACCAGGATGTTGCCCGGTTTGAGATCGCGATGGATAATCCCTTGCTCGTGGGCGTGCTGCAGGGCGTCGCATACCTTTCCCAGCAAGCCGATCCGCGCCCGCGTGTCGAGTTTGTGATGGCGCACGAATTCGTCCAGAGTCAGGCCATGGATGAATTCCATGGCGAAGAACTGGCGGCCATCCTCGGCGGTGCCGGCCTCGTAAATTTGCGCAATCCCCGTATGGTGCAGCCGGCCCAGGATCTGACCTTCTTGGCCGAAGCGCTTGAGCAAGGCCGGAGAGATAAGGCCCGGTCGCATCACCTTCAGCGCGACGTG
This sequence comes from Planctomycetaceae bacterium, assembly GCA_035687365.1. Taxonomy (GTDB): domain Bacteria; phylum Planctomycetota; class Planctomycetia; order Planctomycetales; family Planctomycetaceae; genus DASPSM01. The sequence goes on from DASRXU010000581.1 coordinate 11,967, forward strand.
TCGGCGCGGATTCTCTTGTTCCGCTTCGTACACAGTCCCCATCCCGCCTTCACCAATGCAGCGCAAGATGCGGTAGTGGCCGATCCGTTGCGGCAGAGTTCTCTCGGGAGAAAATGGTTGGCCGTCGGCCGACGTTCTTCGCTCTGGCTCGCGCACTAGCGGGCTTTTGAGCAATCCCTCGGCAGCGTTGGTCGGCGTGTGGTTGTCGTAAGCCAGCAGGCTTTCAAGTTCGGCGCGCAGCGCGGCGTTGCCGCGGCAAGCGCTGTCCAGAAATTTCGGACGTTCCCCGGGGGGCAGTTCCACGGCTCGGTCGAAGAGTGCCTGGACCGGGTCGATCGACTCTTCAGTCATCCCCGGATTCCCCGTCGCTCGCGGGTTGCTCTTGTCCTAACTCGCGGGCGAGCCACGCGCGGGCAAAACGCCATTCGCGCTTGATCGTGCTGACCGAGCGGCCGACGACATCGGCCGTTTCTTCAAATGTCAGTCCGGTGTAGTAGCGCAGCAACACGATTTCGGCCAGGTGAGGTTTCTCGGCTTCCAGCCGCTGCATGGCGCCGTCCAAAGCGAGCAGGTTCTCGGCCGGCGGCTCGATCACGGCTAAACCGTCGACCAATTCCACCCGCCCCGACGCCCCGCCATGTTTGGCCGTGGCTTTGCGACGGGCCTGTTCGATCAGGATTTCCCGCATTCCACGTGCGGCCGCCCCAAAGAAATGGCGCCGCCCTTCCCAACCGGGATCCTTGTCCCGCACCAGCCGCAAATAGGCTTCATGAACTAAGGCCGTCGGTTGGAGCGTTTGCCCGGGTTGTAGGCGACTCGAGAGTGCCGCAGCCAAGCCGCGGAGTTCGGCGTAGAGGGCCGGCAGCAGGTCAGCGGCCGGCTGTTTCTCAGCGCGAACCCCTTCGTGGCTCTCCTCTGGCATCGCGCGACTTTCGGCCCGGCGCCTGCGGAAGAAAATTGGAAAAATTTTGACCCTCTTGTGGCTCCATTCTCAGATGTTCTTGCAGAGGGGGCAAGCGATTCCTGGGGGACCGCCGCGAAGGCGAAGTTGGCCCTGGGGTTTTCGCGCCTCACCGATTCTCAAACAGCGTAAGAGAGGAAGTGCCGACCATGCCCAAGTTTATGAGCAGTCACAGCATTCCCGCCGGCGCCATGAAGCGCGAACAAATCGACCAGATGGCGCAGGCCGCCCAGAACGACACAACCGTGAAGCCCTACCGCAGCTTTCTCAACCTGGCCGAGGGGAAGGTCTTTTGCGTGATGGAGGCGCCGAACAAAGAAACGCTGACGGCCTGGTTCAAGAAGATGAGGATGCCCTGCGACTACGTCACCCAAGTGGAACTCGAAGGCGAGCGGGGCACTGTGCAAAGCGCCTAACGCCGTGCAGAGCGACTAAACAGATCGGCAGTCACTGTTCGCTTCAGGAAGAATGCCATGCATCGCCGCGAACTCTTCGCCAAAGTCGGAATCCTGGGTGCTGCGGCCTTGGCCGGCCAGGCGTCGAACGCCGCCGGCCACGAAGAGGCCATGCCCGCCGCCTCGCCTTTGGCGGGACACCACATGCACTTTTGCGGCATCCACACTGCCAAAAGCAATCCGAAGTTTCTGCTCACGACTCAGCATTACTGCACCGGGCATTCCCACACCGGTCACGACGACATGTTCCAGTGCGTGCTGTTCGACGGCACCGGCGCCAACGCGAAGCTGCTCGGCGTCGAATATGTCATCAGCGACGCAGCCTACCGCGCTCTGCCCGACGACGAGAAGAAGTACTGGCATCCTCACACGTACGAAGTGCTCGGTGGTGGGCTCGTCGCTCCTGGTATGCAGGAGGCGGACGAAAAGAAGTTCATGAAGGCGCTCCTCACCACTTGGGGGAAGGCGTGGCACACCTGGCCCGATCCCAACACGCCCGTTCCGCTGGGCGAACCGCTCCTGATCTGGTCGCTCAGCGGCGACGGCCAATGCGACGAGGCGGTCGTGGCGGCACGCGACAAGCAATTCGGCGTCGATACGGCCGCGATCCGCGCGCGTCGCGGTCAGGAGCTGGGTCTGCAAGTGCCACAGATTCCTCAACCGAAGTCGATGGACGCTCTCGGCCGTCAGTGGACTGCCAGCGGCGAAGACAAACCGACAAAGACGTGAATGCACACCGAACTAGTCACAGAGAACAACGAAAAGGAAACCATGCCCACGTTCATCGACAATTCGGAATCGATCGGCCGCACGCCACTCGTGAAGATCAATCACCTCTCGAAAGGGCTAAAGGCAACCATCCTGGCCAAGATCGAAGGTCGCAACCCGGCGTACAGTGTGAAGTGCCGGATCGGTGCCGCCATGATTTGGGACGCCGAGAAACGGGGCACACTCAAACCCGGCATGCAAGTCGTCGAGCCAACCAGCGGCAACACGGGGATTGCTCTGGCCTACGTCTGCGCGGCCCGCGGCTACCCGCTCACGCTGACAATGCCTGAAACGATGTCGATTGAACGGCGGGCGATGCTCAAGGCATTCGGGGCGAATCTCATTCTGACTCCCGGCGCCGACGGCATGAAAGGCGCGATCGCGAAGGCTGAGGAATACGCCAGGGATCCCAACTACTTCATGCCGCAGCAGTTCAACAACCCAGCCAATCCGGAAATCCATTTCCGCACGACGGGCCCGGAGATTTGGCAAGACACCGGCGGCAACGTCGACATCTTGATCTCGGGCGTGGGAACGGGCGGCACGATCACCGGCGTGAGTCGCTACATCAAGAATGAGAAAAAGCATCCGCTGAAATCGGTTGCCGTGGAACCGATCAACAGTCCGGTGCTCTCCGGCGGCAAGCCCGGCAAGCATCGCATCCAGGGACTCGGTGCCGGGTTCGTTCCCAAAGTCCTGGACATGGCACTCGTCGACGAAGTAGTCTCGGTGACGGATGAAGAATCGTTCGAGATGGCCCCGCGCCTGGCGAAAGAAGAGGGGATCATTTCGGGAATCAGTTGCGGAGCGGCGATAGCCGCCGCGCTCAAATTCGCGGCTCGTCCGGAGAGCGAAGGCAAAACGCTGGTCGTGATCCTTCCCGATTCCGGCGAACGCTACCTGTCGACACCGCTGTACGATTACGCCAAAGCGTAACTGCGCAAGCATCGGAACGGTCCCGTGGAACGCAACGACGTCCTGATCATCGGCGCCGGCCCGTCTGGTCTCTTCGCCGCCGCTGAGCTGTCCCGCCATGGCGTGGAAGCGCGGCTCGTCGAACGGGATTTGCAGCCGCATCGGCAAGCGCGGGCCACTTCCATCCAGCCGGGCACGCTGGAGATCTTGGATACGGTCGGCCTATTGCCGCCTTTCCTGGAGGCAGCCGAGCGGATTCATTGTTCGCGGATGTACGGCCCGGGCATGTCCGAGATCGGTTCGATGAGTCACGACGGCATCGGCTGCCGTTGTGAGTTTCAGTGCAGCTTGCCGCAGTATGAGACCCAGCGAATCCTGGAAACGCACTTTCTATCTAGGGGGGGAGTAATTGAGCGCGGGATCACGGCGACAAAAGTGGAGACCGACGCGGACGGCCTGTTCGTGGAACTCGTCCACCCTGACGGCAAGACTGAGACCATTCGACCGAAGTTTGTGATCGGCGCGGGCGGGGCGCACAGCGTAACGCGCCACTCGATGAGCGAGCCGCTCGAAGGGACGACCTATCGCGGCCACTTCCTGGTGGCCGACATCGCCGTGCCGGCGCCGTTTCCGCGCACCGAGGCGGGCGTCGTCTGTGGTCCCGAGGGCCTGTTGCTGCTCGCGCCCCTTCCCGGCGGGCGCTGGATCAGTTTTCAGGACCTCGAAGAGGACGTGGAGAGAGTCACCGTCGAACAAGTCGTCAGTCGGGTCGAACTTCGGCTCGGCAAAAAATATCGACCGACCGACGTCACCTGGTTCGCGCCCTTTCGGATGCACCGGCGAATTGTCTCGCGACTGGCCGACGGCCAGCGCTTCTTGATCGGCGACGCCGCGCACCTTTCGAGCCCATTCGGTGGAGAAGGACTTAATGCGGGCCTGCACGACGGCTACGACCTGGCCTGGAAGCTCGCGCTCGTGATGCACGGTCGGGCGAGTCGGTCGCTGCTGGACGCTTATATGGTCGAACGCCGAATCGCCGATCACCACGTGCTGGAAGTCTCGGACCAGGTGCACCATTCGATCGTCGAGGTGGCGACCGCCGCTCGGGAGCATCGCGAGATTCAAGCCGCAGTGGTTGACCCGATAGCGGCGGCACTCGTGCGCAACTCGCGCGCGATGATCGACGTTGATTATTGGGGCAGCCCGCTTGTTGTCGACTACGGCGGCGGCGCGGCAAGTGTCAACGGGCCGCGCCCCGGACAGTGGTATCCCGACTGGACGCAATTGGGCGGATCCTCCCACCAGGTGTTGACCTTTGGTGCCAACGCGGAAGCCGAGCCGCTCGCTCGCTTCGGCCGACGCTGGTCCAACCTCGTGCGGATCTCTCACAATCCCAGCGTCGATCCCGTTCGTGCCGGCCTGCCCGCGGGTGGCACGGTCTTGATCCGCCCGGATGGTCACATCGGTTTTCGCTTCCCGAGCGCCGATGCCGACGCATTTGCGGCCCTCGATCGGCACCTCGGCTCGTATCTCATTCCAGAACCCGCCGCCAGCTTGGCCTAACGACAGCAGCGAAACGCGTGGTTCATTCGCTCGCTTCAGGCGCTTCGCGGAGCCCTCGGACATGTCTGACTACGCCACACGATTCAGCGTTCAGGGCAAAAGGGCTCTGGTCACGGGGGGTTCGCGCGGTATCGGAGCGGAAATCGCAACCGTGCTCGCCGACGCGGGCGCGGACGTCGGCATCGTCGGCCGAGATGAGGAGGGACTGGAAGCGACGCGGCAGGCCATTTTGGAAAAGGGGCGTCGCTGCGTGGCGATCCGCGCCGACCTGCGAACAGTCGAAGGAACGCGTAGCGCTGGCCTGAAGGCTCTCGAGTTTTTCGGCACCGTGGACATTCTCATCAACAATGCCGGAGTCTTTTATCGCCAAAGTCTCCTCGAGACCACGGTCGAACAGTGGGATGAGACGCAAGCCGTCAATCTCCGGGCTCCCTTCTTGCTGGCACAGGTGATCGTCCCTGAAATGGTGAAGCAGCGCCGCGGCAAGGTCGTCAACGTCTCGTCCGTGGCGAGTATCGCGGGTTGCGAGGGACACGCGGGGTACAGCGCGTCCAAGGGTGGCCTGAGTATTTTGACTCGTGTGATGGCGGCCGAATGGGGACCGTTCAACATTCAGACCAACGCGATTGCCCCCGCGATCGTTCTCACCGACATGGGGAAGAAAGTCTGGAGCGATGAAACGAAGAGCGCGCCGGTCAAAGCGCGCATTCCGCTCCATCGATTCGGAGAGCCGATCGAAATCGCCGATCTCGTGCTCTACCTGGCGTCACCGGCCTCGGACTTGATCTGTGGGCAAGTCATGGTCATCGACGGCGGCTACAGCGCTGTCTAGCAGCACTTTCACACGCGGATTCGTGCTCTCGCTTGTTCTTCCGTCCGCTCTGACAGATGTCACGGCGGTTGTCCGCGGTGCGAAGTCGCTGATGCCTTCAGCATCGCAGAGGCAAACGAGCGACGCTCGGCTCGCGCCGCTTACTGGGCAGGAAGAAAAATCACTGATTACAATCCCAGGAGCACGGCCCAGATCGGTTGGGTGGTGCGCCCGCATTGAGGAGACCGACTTAAGACGATCCTGAAAGGACGACCTAACCCGCTGATGATCTGCTCAAATTGCCCACCGCCATCGTGCCTTGTTTGTGCGACGACGATTTTCCTGCTGGCTCTCAATCTGACGCCGGAGTTGCCTGCGCAGGTTCCGGCCTCTCGACCAATCCCGAGGCCGGTCAGCGGACTGAAGGTCGGCCGCTTCCCTGTCGATGTTCGCACCGCCTACACGCTCGTCGATGGTTTGCCGTCGAATGAGGTTGTGACGATCGCGGTTTCGGCGACGGGGGACGTCTATGCCGGAACTGCCAAAGGTTTGGCGCGATTCGATGGCCAGCGCTGGGTGGCGGTCGGTCCGGCCGGGAATGCGGTGTTGATGCTGATCCCGACGGCGAACGGGCTCCTCGGGGCGACGGCCGACAAATTGTTTCGCGTCAGTGGTAATTTGACCGAGCCGATCAGTGAACTTCCGTCGGAAGCGCGCGACCCGATCGATGTGAAAGTCCTCGACGGCGACAGATTCTTGCTCGCCAGTCGCGAACATTTGTATCGGCACTCCCGGGGGACGTCGTTCGTCCGCGATGATAAGTTCGACGCACTTGCCGGTCACAATCCCAACATTCATCAAGTGGCGGTCGCCGCCGATGGTCGCGTGGCCGTTGCCGCGAGGGGCGGATTGTTTCTGCTCAACCGAGAGGGTGAATGGACGCGGCCCAATCCCGTGCACGGTGATCGAAGCTGGTTGCCGCGAAATGTCGGGGGCGTCGCATTCGACTCGCGCGGACGACTGTGGTTTGGCTCGCAGCAGGGCGTCGGCGTTCTCGACAGTGACAACTGGACCCTCTACACCGGCGACGACGGGTTGCCCTACAACGAATTCACGACGCTGGCCGTCGGCGAGAAGGGGACGGTCTGGTTCGGCACCACACGCGGGGCCATCCGATTCGACGGCAAGAATTGGAGCTATCGACAAGGAAAACGCTGGGTGCCCGATGACGCGATCCGTCAAATTGCGATCGCCGCAGACGGGACGGCTTGGTTCGCGACGAAGGCGGGCGTCGGAAGAATCGAGCCGCGAATGATGACCTTGGCCGAAAAGGCACAGTTCTTCGAGGACGATATCGACAAGTACCATCGTCGCACGCCGTTCGGGTATGTGGACGCGGTGAACGTGGCTGCGCCGGGAGACAAAAGTCACATCACGCAGCGTGATAGCGACAACGACGGGCTGTGGACCGCGATGTACGGGACGGGCGAGGCCTTCGCCTACGGCGTGACAAAAGATCCGAAGGCCAAAGCCCGCGCGAAGCAGGCGTTCCACGCGCTGCGCTTCTTGAGCCAGGTGACTCAAGGCGGAGAATATCCTGCACCCAAAGGTTTCCCGGCCCGATCAATTCTCCCCGCGGACGGTCCGGATCCCAATCGACACGACAACCCAGAGAACGATCGCCGAAATCATCGCTACGATCCGTTGTGGAAAGTGATCAGCCCGCGATGGCCCAAGAGTGCCGACGGAAAATGGTATTGGAAGTGTGACACCAGCTCCGACGAACTCGACGGTCACTATTTTTGCTATGCGGCGTATTACGACCTGGTGGCCGAGACCGAAGAAGAAAGGCGTGAGGCGCGCGAAGTGATCGCAGCCATCACCGATCACCTGATGGATCATGACTTCGACCTGATCGATCACGACGGCAAGCCGACGCGGTGGGGCGTCTTCGGTCCGAAATCGCTGAATCTCGACCCGCGGTGGGCCGCTCAGCGCGGCCTCAACTCGCTCGAAATGCTCTCGTATCTCCGCACGGCCGAGCACGCGACGGGCGACAAGAAATACGCCGAGGCGTTCGACCGACTCGTCAAACAAAGCGGCTATCTGAATAACCTCTTCTCGCCGAAGCCCCAGAGCGGCCCCAGCACCGGCAATCATTCCGACGACGAGATGGCCTTCATGTGCTACTACAACCTGCTCAAGTACGACCAGGATCCGACGGCCCGCCGCATGGAGACCCAGTCGCTGTTCAGCTATTGGACGTTTCTCGAGCAGCCAGAACGAAGTCCTTTGTCGAACTCCATCTTTGCGGCGAGCTTCAAGGGTGCCACTTCACGACGAGGCGGGCGGCAAGGTCTCCCCGAGTCGTGCCTCTCCGACACCCTCGATCAACTCCAGCGCTTTCCGCTCGACCGCTTCGATTGGGCGCACATCAACAGTCATCGCATCGACATCGTTCCGATCGATTTCGGACGCTTCGGTCGGCGTGCCGGGGCGCGCGGCCATCTTCACTCGGGACAGACCTTGTCGATCGACGAGCGTTACTTCGATCATTGGAACCACGATCCATGGACGCTCGACATGGGGGGAGACGGCCGAGAACTGGGGGACGGCGCCGTGTTCTTGTTGCCGTATTACATGGCCCTGTATCACGGCTTCATCATCGAGGAACCCGGGGCCACGGCGCGATCTGCGAGCTCGTCTCGCGCAAAATCTTAACCCGGTCGTCCCTTTCCGAGTGGCGGCCGCGTCGAGAGAATCTCCCGCAGTCGCGACCTGCAGCGGCAACGCGAGCCACAGCGTGCAGTCACGAGTCAGAGCCTGAAGTCACACGTGGAAAGTGAGGCGTTCATGTCAGTCCCCCAAACAACATCCGCGAATGCCACAGCCCAGCCGGCTGTGAGCAGCGGGATCTTTCAAATTGGCGGCGATCTCTCCGTGCATCGACTCGGTTACGGCGCGATGCAAATCACCGGCCCAGGTGTCTGGGGCGAACCGGCCGATCGGCCCGAAGCGATTGCCGTGCTGCGACGAGCGATCGAGCTGGGAATCAATCTGATCGATACGGCTGACTCCTACGGTCCCTCTGTAAGCGAGGAACTGATTCGCGAGGCGCTGCATCCGTATCCGAGCGGTTTGGTCATCGCCACCAAGGCGGGTCTCCTGCGCACGGGGCCCAATCGTTGGAGTCCGTGCGGGAAGCCCGATTACCTGCGGCAACAATGCGAGATGAGCCTGCGTCGGCTCCGTGTGGAGCGCATCGACCTGTTTCAACTGCACCGCATTGATTCCACCGTTCCGGCCGAAGACCAATTCGCACTACTCGCCGCCCTGCAGAAGGAGGGCAAGGTCCGGCACGTCGGCCTCTCCGAAGTCAACGCGGCGGAAATCGAAGCCGCGCGCCGCGTCGTCCCCATCACCACGGTGCAAAACCGTTACAACCTCGTGGACCGAAAATCCGAAGCCGTGCTCGAACACTGCACGCGCGAAAAGATCGGCTTCATTCCGTGGTTCCCCCTGGCGACGGGCGGTCTCGCAAAACCGGGAAGCCAGCTCGCACGCACGGCCGAGCGGCTGGGCGCGCAGCCGGCCCAAGTGGCCCTCGCCTGGCTACTCAAGAAGTCTCCCATCATGCTGCCGATCCCCGGCACGTCCAAAACCAGGCACCTCGAAGAAAACACGGCCGCCGCGCTTCTTAAACTCGACGACGCCGTCATGAAGGAATTGGACGCCGCGCAAGCGTGAACTCGATTTTCTGGCCGTACGTTCATTTCGCCCGGGCCTGAAATCGATACGAGCGGGAGTTTCTAAGCGCCTACAAACGGAGCGAGAAATCTCCGTCCGCTAGAATGGCGGCATGAGCGACGAAACTGACAAGCCTGACAGGACCGCGGAGCCAGCTCCGAGACTGTGCCCAAAGTGCCGAGGCACGATGTATTTTGGTTTCGTTCCGGAATACAGAGGACAGGACGAGGTCACGCTCCCGCGCTGGCATTTTGGCAATCCCGACCCAGGTCTGGAACCCGGACTGAATCGCCCCGGACCCGATCAGGAAATCGAGCTGTACGGCGGCGGCCTCGTCATCAGCGGATTTTGCTGCGGCACATGCGGCTTTCTTGAGTTCTTTGCCCAGTAGCGATTGCCCGCACACGATTTTCCTATGCTCCCCTCACCGGTTCAGGATGCGCCCCGCCATCCGCCGCCCCCTCACGGCTCGGAAACTTCAAAAACTCCCCTTGACCCCCTGAAAACCTGGATATACAGTTGATTCAAACATGTGTTTGAAACGATTGATTTCTGAGGTTTTCATGGAAGACCGGCCGGATCCACGGGATGTCCTCCTCAACGCGGCAGGGGCCGTCTTTGCCGAAAAGGGGCTCGACGGGGCCACCGTGCGGGAGATTTGTCGCGAAGCCGGGCTGAACATTGCCGCGGTGAATTACTACTTCCGCGACAAACAGGCGCTTTACGTCGAAGCGGTGAAGTTGGCCCATTGCACGGGTGGCCAATTCCCCAAGTTCGAGATTCCCGCCGACGTTCCGCCCGAGCAACTCCTCGAGGCTTTCATCCGTCAGATGATGGAGATGATGCTCGATGACGTCCGTCCCACGTGGCACATCGAACTGATGATGCGTGAGATGGCCCGGCCGACCGAGGCGTGTGAAGAGTTGGTCCGATCTTTCATCGGGCCGATGTTCGACACGCTGAAGCAAATCATTCGGCCGCTGCTGCCGCGGGACATCGCGCCGCTCGACCTCAATCTGCACGGGTTCAGCATCGTCGCGCAGTGTTTGCTCTATCGCTACCATCGGCCGGTCGGTCGATTGTTGGTCGGCGAGCAAGGCTATGCCACCATGATGGACCTCGATCGGCTCACTCGTCACATCACCGATTTCAGTCTTGCCGCGCTCCGCGGCGCCTCGCACGAAGATCGAGCGAAGACCGGGCGCGCTGCGGTGGCTCCCCACGAGGAGACAGGCCCGTGAACTGGCTCGCGTGGCGAATGCTGATCGGCGACCGCACCAAATATTGGGGCATTGTGTTCGGCGTTGCCTTTGGTTCGCTGCTGATCGCCCAACAGTCGGCGATTTTTGTCGGCCTGATGCGACGCACGTCGAGCCGCATCATCGACGTGACCGAGGCCGACATCTGGGTGATGGACAAGCAGACGCTGAACGTCGACGAAGTGCGGCCGATGCCGGAAAATCGCTTGTATCAGGTCCGCGGCGTTCCCGGCGTCGATTGGGCTGTGCGGCTCTATAAGGGACAGGTTGTTGTTCGCACGGAAGATGGCGGATTTCGGCAGGTCTTCTTGGTTGGCGTCGACGACGGAACCTTGATTGGCACGCCGCACGATATGGTGTTGGGATCGGCCGAGTCGTTGCGCGAGCCCGATTCGATCATCGTCGACGAAGACGGCTACAAGCTGCTGTTCCCCGATCAGCCGCTGCGCCTGGGCGCGGCGGTGCAGATGAATGACCGTCGGGCGGTCGTGGCTGGCGTTTGCCGCGTGTCGCCTCCGTTTACCACGCTGCCGGTGATCTACACGCGTTACAGCCGCGCGACCGTGTACGCGCCGCACGAGCGCAACATGCTTTCGTTCGTGCTGGCTGGGGCGGCCAAGAGCATCAGCGCAAAACGGCTTTGCTCCCAAATTGCCGAGCAGACATCGCTCAAGGCGATGACCGCGAACGAGTTCCTCTGGTTCAACGTGGGGCATTACCTGCGGAACACAGGCATACCCGTCAATTTCGGCATCACCGTCGGCCTGGGATTTGTCGTCGGCGCGGCAATCGCCGGGCAGACGTTTTATCTCTTCACGCTCGAGAATCTGAAACAGTTCGGCAGCCTGAAGGCGATGGGCGTCACCAACGGCCGACTGATCGGCATGGTGCTGCTGCAAGCCGTCGCCGTCGGCGTGATGGGATTTGGCATCGGCATCGGGTTGGCCGCGGCTTTTTTCGAAACGACCGAGCGACTGCAAAACGTGGCTTTGCGCGGCATGTACCTGCCGTGGCAGGTCGTCGCGGTGACAGGCGTCGCGGTGGGGCTCATCGTGTTGATCGCGAGCATTCTGAGTTTGCGGCGCGTGCTGGTCTTGGAACCAGGCATGGTGTTCAAATGAGTTCGTCACTGGTGAGTTCGGCGCCGGCCACCGCTCTCGAGCCGCTCGACCAAACCGGTGAGGCGCGCGCCGTCTGGTGCCGCGGCGTCACCAAGGACTACTCGACCGGCGGCGACGTCGTCCGTGCTCTGCGCGGGGTCGACGTAACGATTCCTTACGGCGAAATGACACTTCTCGTCGGCCCGAGCGGGTGCGGAAAGACGACGTTGATTTCGATCATGGCCGGGCTGCTCGATCCAACGGAAGGCGACGTCGCCCTACTCGGGAAGGAACGTCGGGATCTCAAGGGTCGCGCGCTGGTCGAGTTCCGGGCGACGCGCATCGGCTTCGTGTTTCAACAATACAATCTGCTGCCTGCGCTAACGGCCGTCGAGAACGCGGCGATCCCGTTGATGATCTGCGGGATGAAGCGCTCGTTGGCGGTCGCCCACTCCGCGGAGGTGCTCGAATCCGTCGGGCTCAAAGACAAGATGCATCAATTGCCGTCGCAGCTTTCAGGCGGACAGCAGCAGCGCGTCGCAATCGCCCGCGCACTC
>DASRXU010000582.1:0-8357 GCA_035687365.1 Planctomycetaceae bacterium
ACCATCTTGATCTTCCCGCTCATGGTCGCGGAGAAGTCCTTCCCCTGCTGCTCGAGGATCGCGCGCAGCCCGGTAATGAACATCTCGCGGCCGATCACGATCAGCGTCATCCAGGGGCCGACGCCGGAAGAGAGCCCGTCGGCAGTCGGTGCGCTTTGCGCCAACAGGAAAATAAATCCGCCGCAGATGATGATCTTGTCCACGAACGGATCGAGAATGCGGCCGAGCGTCGTCACCGTTCCGTAGCGCCGCGCAATGTAGCCGTCAACCGCGTCAGTCGCCGCCGCCACGATGAACACCGCCGTGGCGGAGAGCCACATTCCGCCGTACGAAATCATGCCGAACAAAACGAACGACAGGACGAGCCGGCTGACCGTGATGCAGTTCGGAAGATTCAACGCCTGGGCGTCGATCGGTCCATAGCGGTTGTCGCGAGCAACCTGTTTTTCGACGGCGTTGTTCGTGGTGGACATAAAATCGAGCCGCGTCGCTGTGCGACGATTACTGGTCCGCGTCCCTGTCCGGTCTCAGTCGGTCTGTCGATCTAATTATTGCACGGTTCCGATCAGGTCATAGCCCTCTCGGCCCGTTATTTCGACGGGCAGAAATTCCCCGACTGGCGATGCTTCGGCGGTTGAGTTGGCCATTTGCACCTGCACCGAGCCGTCGATTTCCGGGGCATCGCCGAACGTTCGGCCGATCAGGGTCCCATCTTCCGCCTGCTCATCGATCAAAACGTCGAGTTCGTAGCCGATCAGCGACTCGGCATGCTCGAAGGCAATCGGCTGCTGACACGCCATCAGGGCTTCGCGCCGCTCGGTTTTTACGGATTCGGGAAGATGCCCATCGAGCTTCACGGCCGGCGTATCCGGCTCCAAGGAATACGTAAAAACGCCGAGCCGTTCGAAGCGGGCCTCTTCGACGAAGTCAGCTAGCTCGGCGAATTGCTCGTCGGTCTCGCCGGGGAACCCTACGATAAAGGTAGTACGGATGACCACGTTGGCGATCCGCTCGCGCAGCTTTTCGAGCAGCTCGACAGTTTGACTGCGATTGACGCGCCGCTGCATGCGTTTGAGCACGGCATCGTTGATGTGCTGCAGCGGCAAATCGAGATACGGGACAATCTTCGGTGAGTCGGCAATCTTTTCGATCAGTTCGTCCGTGAAATGGATCGGGTAGAGGTACATCAACCGAATCCAATCAATGCCGTCGATCGCTTCCAGCTCGCGAAGCAACTCGACCAGCCGCACCCGACCGTATAAGTCGAGGCCGTAGTAGGTCGTGTCCTGGGCGACGAGATTCAGCTCGCGAACGCCGTCGGCGGCCAGCTCGCGGGCCTCAGCGACAACCATTTCGATCGGTTTGGTGATGTGCTTGCCGCGCATCTTCGGAATCGCGCAGAACGTGCACGTGCGATCGCAGCCTTCGGAGATTTTGAGGTAGGCGTAGTGCCGGGGCGTGATGCGCAGCCGCGACCGGTCGTCCATCGCGGTAATCGGCGCCGGGCGAAACAGTTCTCGCTGCTCGCGCGCTCCGCCGATCAGATGGTCCGCCACGCGATTGATTTCATCGCGACCGAATACGCCCACGATGTGATCGATTTCAGGCAGCTCATCGATGAGCGCCGGCCCAAGCCGTTGGGGCAGGCACCCGGCAACGATCACCCCCCGAGTGCGACCCGCCCGCTTCAGATCGAGCATCTCGCGGATGACGGCTTTCGACTCAGCTCGCGAACTCTCGATGAATCCGCACGTGTTGACGATCACAAAATCCGCCCCGTCGGGCTCGCTGACGAGCGTGTAACCGTCCAGAGCCAGCGTACCGAGCATTTTCTCGCTGTCGACGAGATTCTTCGGGCAGCCCAGGCTGACGAAGGCGTACGAGCCCTTTGAGGCTGTTTCCTCGCGGCTCACCGGCATCTTGGTGACAATCGGCAACTGGCTGATAGCATCGGGCGACATTCGGCTGCAATCTGTCTAGATAGTTACTTACGCCAGTTCCGCGGGAGGAGCTGAGGCCACCAGCGGGCCATTCCCTTGCCGACGCTCGAACGCCGCTCCGATTGGGGCGTCCAGCAATGGAATTATTTCCGGATCGTAATTGGTGATGGTATTCACGTCGTAGATGCCTGAGTGCTCAGGTTCGTCGAGGTATTCCTGAGTTTCAGATCCTGCTAAAAAGCGCCAGCCGCTGTCCAAATCATTGTCTGGCGCTTCTCGGTACATGAATCCGACTTTTCGGCCTTCCACTGTAATCAGATCAGTTGCCAAGCAGCCGCCACGACCCGTTGCCAGTGGCCGAATCTGATCCGCTTGCAGCTTGAATTGCTTGCCCACTTTCGCGTTTCCATAGGCCACCGTCCCAGTTGATCTTATCGAAGGCCAGCGCAGTCATACAGACCTCCCGATGACCGTCAAAAGAAAACAGGCGGTGGCGTGCGTTCTGGCGACCGGTTTTGCGGTCCGCTAGATTGAATGAACTGGGTCTTCGTCCAGGTTTATGCTGGGCTAAGCCCCGCGCTCCGTTAACCAGCGAGGTTCCCATCTACTGCCCCGCGTGCAACGAACGCTTTATGCAGGCCCGCGACACCGAGTGCTGTCCGCGGTGTGGGGCCACGGTCTTGGGCGTCGGCACGTCAAAATTGGCCAAAACGCTTTTCCTGCGAGAGGCCGCAACCGGCGCGGCCCAGGCTGGCTGCCTCGAAGAGATGGAGGAGGTGAAAGATGAGCTGATCGGGACCCGTCTCCACGTTTACCAGTGCGAGGCCCTGCTGGGCCGCGGAGCGATGGGGCGTGTCTACCTGGCTCATCATGAAGACCTGGGGCGAAATTGTGCGCTCAAAGTCCTTTCTCCCCGCGTCTGGCAGAGGGATATCGAATACGGGAAGCGCTTTGTCAGCGAGGGGCGGACGGCCGCCGCGCTCGTCCATCCCAATATCGTTACGACCCACGCGATCGGAGAGGCCCGCGGTTATCGGTTTCTCGAGATGGAATTTGTGCCGGGGCGCAGCCTGCAGGAGCTAATTGAGCACGAGCAGCGTCTGCTGCCGGTTCACGCTATGTCCTTGATTTTGCGCATCACAGAAGGGCTGGCTGCCGCGCATCAAAAGGGAATCATCCATCGGGATCTCAAACCCGATAACGTGTTGGTCTCGGTACAGTCCGTTCCGAAAATTGCCGACTTCGGGCTCGCCAAGCGGGTTTGGGCCGATCGCGATGAGGGCGAACTGTTGGTCGGCACTCCGCACTACATGGCTCCGGAACTGTTCAACGGTGAGCCAGCCACCGCGGCCAGCGATGTTTACGCGCTCGGCGCGTGCCTCTTCGTCATGCTGACCGGACAGGTCCCCTACCCGTGCGGATCGATCCAGGCGTTGGCCGAGCGCGTGCAGGAAGAATCGCTGCCCGACTTTCGCAAGCTCGGTATCGAAGTGCCGCTGGAGATTGCCGATTGCATCGATCAGCTGATGGCGAAGACTCCAGCCAATCGCCCCGCCGACGCGGGTGAAGCGTTGCAGCTGCTCACCGCCGTCGCCGGCGATTTGCCCGACGTCGAGGGCCTGCTGACCGCCGCTTTCTGTAACCAACCGAGTGTGAGTTGGACCCGTTCCGGCGAAAAATTCCGGGTCGAAGTCCGTCTTCCCGAAGGACGGCGGCAAGCGGTCCTGATCGAGCCCAGCGCCCATGGGGTCGCCGACCGATTGCTGTTGATCTTCAGCCAGTGCGGCGACGTGAAGCCCGAGTATTTCGAGCGGGGTTTGCGGCTCAACGCCCAAATGGCTCACGGGGGCCTGGCAATCCGTGAAATCGAGGGAACCCCGCAATTCGTCATGATCGACACCTACCCGCGAGCGACCGTCGACGCCGAAGAAATCCGCCGCAGCGTGCTGGAACTCGCCAGCCAAGCCGATGCTGTGGAAAAGCTTCTGACGGGGGCCGACCGATACTAAAGACGGTTCTCAGTCCGAGGCCGCCAGACGGTCCTAACAGCTTATTGACCCTTGTTTTCGGGGAATGCTATAGTTGAGGTGGCCTTACGGAAGGCTATTTCTGCTCGGGCCTGCGCTTTCCGGTCCAATGCAAATCGTTGGTTTTGACGTTCCGTCCGATCGACGGGCGGCTGTCGACGCGTGCCGTCCCTGAGCATCCATTTTGGAGTTTTTGATGCCGTCTTCCTGCCGGAGCCGCGCGGGCGTTTTGGTCCTTGCCGCAATCGCCGCTGGCCTTGCCTTTGGTGCTCCCAGCGCGGTGCGAGCCGCCTCCGATGAGGGCTTTTCGACCGTAATCTCGCCTTCGTTCACCGGCGAAGAGTTGCGCTACCAGCAAGACCTCTGGGCGCTCGAGGTCTCGATCAAGCCCATGCGGATGGTCTACGTACCGGTCACGAATCCGAAGTCGGGCGCGAAATCGAACGAGATGGTCTGGTATCTGGTCTACAAAATCGTCAATCGCCCGGTGGTCCCGCCGGCCGCGGCCGACACCGAGCCCGTGAACATCGAAGACGCTCCGCCTCCGCGGATCTTCTCGCCGCGAGCCACGCTCGTGCTGGAAGATCGTGATCTGCACGGGGCCGTCAATGATTCGATCGTCCCAGAAGCGCTGCAAGCGATCGTCGCTCGCGAACGACTCGACCTGAAGACGTCGGTGCAAATTACCGGACCGCTGCCCAAGGTGACGCCGGCCGACGCCAAAAAAGAAAATGTCGAGTACGGCGTCTTCATGTTCCGGGGCGTCGATCCGCGAACGACTGCCTTTTCGGTCTACTTGTCGGGCTTCTCAAACGCTTACAAGCTGAGTAAGAGCGAGCCGCCAACCATTCTTCGCCGCACCATCGTGATTCCCTACCGCCGACCCGCGGACGAATACGATCAGTTCGAGAAGGAAATCCGACAGTCAGGCCCGGCTCGGTGGATCTATGTCCCGGACGAAGCGGTCGTAAAGTCGGAACCCACGAAGAAGTAGGGTGACGCCGGACGCCCGCTTGGTGGGCCAGCGGCACGCTTCGGAGAGGCCGCCCACTTGGCACCCGAAATCGTAGCGCCCTTTGGCGATCTTTCCGGGCGCAAGGCCGTTGTCACCGGGTCGTCGAGCGGGATTGGCCGAGCGATCGCACTCGAATTCGCGCGGGCCGGCGCCGACGTCCTCGTACACGCCCGGCATTCGGCCGACGCCGCCAAACGCGTCGCCGACGAAATTGAACAGCTCGGCCATTCAGCGACGGTCGTTCTGGCGGATTTGGGGTGCACGGAAAGTCTCTCCATATTCGTCGATGACTGCTGGCGGGCCTTGAGTTTGGTTGACATCTGGGTCAACAATGCCGGAGCCGACCTGCTCACGGGCAACGACGCCAAACGCCCTTTTGCGGAGAAGCTGCAAGTTTTGCTCGACGTCGATGTCCGCAGCTCGGTTGTGCTGTCGAAGCTCGCCGGCGAGCGAATGGCCCAGGAGGCCGGGGGCGTCATCCTGAACCTTGGTTGGGATCAGGCCGACCGTGGGATGGAAGGCGTTAGTGGCGAGCTTTTTGCAGCGTCAAAGAACGCGGTCATGGGATTCACTCGGTCCCTGGCCGTGAGCCTGGCACCGCGGGTACGCGTGAACTGCATCGCCCCCGGATGGATTCGCACGGCTTGGGGAGAAACGGCGAGCGAGATTTGGCAGGAGCGAGTTCGCAGGGAGACCCCACTCGAGCGGTGGGGCACTCCCGAAGACGTGGCCAAAGTGGCCCGATTCCTTGCCAGCTCAGACGCCGCGTACCTCACCGGACAGGTGATTCGCGTCAATGGAGGAGCAGTTCGCTAATTCGGGATGTCGAGTTCGCGCCCACGTCGTCCACAACTGGGAGAATCGATCATGGCTGAGTATCAACCGCTGTCCGACGACGAAGTCAAAAAAGAGCTAGAGACGCTGCCGCACTGGGAAGTTCGCGAGGGGTGGCTCCGCCGCGAGTACAAAACGCCCGGCTTCCCCCATTCGCTGCTCTTGGCAAACACCGTCGGCTATCTGGCCGAGGCGGCCTGGCATCATCCCGATTTGTCAGTCGGTTATGCCCAGGTGATCGTCAAGCTTCGCACCCACAAGGTCAACGGCCTGACTCGGCACGACGTGGCTCTGGCGCGTAAGATCGAAGAAGTCATCTCCTGGAAACCGGGTGAAGGATCGCCGCTGGGGGGATTCCCCAAAAACTGGGTGCACTGAGTTGAGCGATTTCGGCTTGAGCGGTTCCGGCCGAAGCGACACGAACGATTGCGGCCGGCGGTCGGCATCTCGGGAACAGATCGTTTTCGTAACGGGCAAGCTGGCCGAGTTTTCGCTCCGGCGGATCGTCGAACGCTTGAGCGCAGATATCGGATTCGACTTTCAAGTCGCCGTGCTGCCCATCAGCGTGGCTGCGCTGATGCAGGTAGACTGGGTCGCCCGCAAATTCTCTTTGACAGACCGAGCCGATCGTGTGATTCTGCCGGGGTGGTGCCAGGGCGATTTGGAAATCCTGGCCGGCCGTTTCGATGTCCCGTTCGAGCGCGGCCCCAAAGATTTGCACAACCTGCCGGAGCATTTCGGCAAAGCCTCGAAGCCGCCCGACTTGAGCCACTACGACATCGAGATCCTGGCCGAGATCAACCACGCTCCGCACCTCAGCGACGCACAGATCGTGCGACTCGCTCGTGAAATGAAGGCGGACGGGGCGGACGTAATCGATCTGGGCTGTGTCCCCGGCGAGAGTTGGGAGCGGGCCGGGGAAGTCACCCGCCTGCTTTGCGGCGAAGGCTGTCGGGTCTCGATCGACAGCTTCGAACGGCTTGAGGTTGAGGCGGCGGTCGCAGGCGGAGCCGAGCTGGTGCTGAGTTGTAACAGCAGTAACGTCTACTGGGCGGCCGGCCTGGGCGTGGAAGTAGTCGCGATTCCCGACGAGCCCGATGACCTCGACTCGCTCGAGCCGACGATCGAGCGGCTCGAGGCGTCCGGCGCGAAGTTTCGAATCGATCCGATTCTCGAACCGTTCGGCCACGGCTTCGCTCGCTCGCTCGAACGATTCTTCGTGGCCCGGCGCCGATGGCCGCAGGTCGACATGCTGATGGGAGTCGGCAATCTGACGGAACTGACGGAAGTCGATTCGGCCGGGGTGAACATGATTTTGGCCGGCGTCTGCCAGGAGCTGCGCGTGGGCAGCGTGCTGACCACGCAGGTGATCAACTGGGCGCGCAGCAGCGTGCGCGAACTCGACGTCGCTCGCCGCATGATGAGTTTTTCCGTCTCGCACGCGTCCCTGCCGAAACACATCGACCCGCGTTTGGTGATGCTGCGGGATACGAAGCTCGTCCAGATGACGTCCGAGGAACTCGAGCAAGTCGCCAGCCGCATCACCGACCCGAATTACCGCATCGTTGTACAGGACGACGCGATTCATCTGTTCAATCGCGACGGACACTGGTCGGGCCGCGATCCGTTCGACCTGATCCGGCAAGCGTCAGCCGCTGGGAAGAAACCCCTTGATCCGCTGCACTCGTTCTATTTGGGTTACGAGTTGTGCAAGGCGGCCACGGCCCTCGCCCTGCACAAGCAGTACACGCAGGACGAGCCTTTGCAGTGGGGCTTCTTGACCGTGCCCGAACAAAGTCACGTCCAGCGACTGCCGGAGGCGGACGCGTCTCCATGAATTTGCCGCTGGTGGAGGAGTTGTCGCCGTGTCCGGATCCGGCCGACGCGCTGGCCGCGTTCGCCGATCAGCTTGGTTTACTGCTGCTGGACAGCGCGCTCGTGCGGGAGCCGACGGGCCGCTACTCGTTTCTCGCGGCGGATCCCTTCGAGACTTTTGTCGTCGACCGGGCCACGTTGGGCCGTGATCCGTTCGAGTCGATTGCTCGGAGGCTACGCGCGTTTGAGACCGAAGCGATCGCTGGCTTGCCGCCATTTCAGGGAGGTGCGGCTGGCCTCTTCTCGTACGAACTAGGGGGCGCTTTTGAAAAGATCCCGCGCGCGCGGCACGACGAGTTTCAGCTGCCCGACCTGGCCGTCGGACTCTACGATTGGGTGATCGCCTGGGATCACCGCGAGCACCGCGCGTGGATCATTTCTCAAGGGTATCCTGCGACGTCGCCGGCCGATCGCGAGCAGCGTGCGCGGCAACGTTTGGAATTTGGGCGCGGGCGGCTCGCTGCTTCGCGTTCGTCACCAGCCCCTTTTTCGACAGCCCCACTCCCGGCGAGCGCGCTCGCCCCGCAATTCCCCGCTCCCGGCCTTGAAGGCCTCACGAGCAACTTTTCTCGCGACGCTTACATGCGTGCCGTCGAACGGACGATCGAATGGATCTATGCCGGCGACATCTTTCAGGCCAATCTCTCGCAGCGGCTGCTTTACCCC
>DASRXU010000583.1:0-13338 GCA_035687365.1 Planctomycetaceae bacterium
CGCGAACTTCGCGCTCGAATCGCGCGAGCGTGACAGGGTCGGTATCGTGCCCCGGACGAATTCGCTTGAGCGCGCAGGGGCGTTTGAGCAGTGTGTGCTCGGCGAGGTAGACCTCGCCCATGCCACCACGGCCGATCAACCGCTTGAGCCGATACTGGCCGAAGCGGCGCGAGCGGGCGGCTTCTTGCCTCAGCCGGTCGAGGCGATACACCCAATAGACCAGCACGCCGCAGCAAAAGACGGACGTGAGCACGATCATCGTCAGCATGCCGCCGGCGACCACGTCGGCGAAAACTGGCGACTTCGTCCACTCGTAGATTGCGACGACTGCGGGCGCCCCCGAAATCAACGTCACCATGACCACCGCCCGGCGTCGCGATTCGGCGGCCACCATCGCGTACGTGAACGCCAAGACGCAGCACCAGGTCGTGCTGGTCATCACGCTAAACACGATCCAATTTGCGAGCGGCGGAGTTTGATTGACATTTCTGGCGACTGAATAGTGCATCAAGGCGGAGAAGTAACAGACTGTGCCGCCGAAGATCAGCAACTCGACGACCAACAGTCGGCGGCGCGTCAGGGGTCTCCAGAAAGCCAAGAGCACCTCCGAAAGCCCCAACACACCGAACGCGAAGGCCCAGAGCCACCACAGCTTGCCGAAAAATCCTTCAACGAACACATTCCGAATGTAGAACACGGCGAAACCGACCAGGAACATGCTGCAGATCATTTGCAGACGCTGTCGGAACGACAGCAATCCTTCTTCCACTCGGTCGTGTTCGCTTGCCTCGATGAGCGCCACCCGGTCGCGCAAGCTCGACGGACTTGGTGTTGGCGGCGGCGAGTATTCGTGGGTCGGCGCGAGTTGGTCGAACTGCGGCATCAGATCGGGCCCGATTGCGCGAAGAGGCGACATCCGTACGGTCGCACGGCGGCCGGTGTTTCGTATGATACCCGTGCCGCGCGGGCGATTCGAGAAGCCATCCGCGTTCAAACGCTCTGCGGACGCGGATCTCGGGATCTCGTGACGAAGGAACAAAGATGCCGATGAAAGTACGGATCGCGATTATCGGGGCCGGGGCCGTCTCCGACTATCACCATGTGCCGGGGATTCGACTCGATCCCCGAGCCGAACTGACGGCCGTTTGCGATCCGAATGAATCGCTCTTGGAACAGCGGCAAGTCCAATGGGGGCCGCTCAAGGCGACAACCGACTACAAGGCGATCGCCGCCGATCCCAACGTCGATGCCGTGATCATCGCCACGCCGAACGATACGCATCGGCCGATCGCGCTGGCCTGTATTGCGGCCGGCAAGCACGTGATGTGCGAAAAGCCGCTCGGGCTCAACTTTGCCGAGTCGCAAGAGATGTACGAAGCGGCCCGCGATCGAAACGTGCGGCACATGACGGCCTTCACCTATCGCTTCGCCCCCTCAATGCGCTACCTCAAGCACCTGGTGAGTTCTGGTGCGCTCGGCACGCCGCGACATTTCCGCAGCCAGCGATTTCTCGATCTGCCCGAGACGAGCTGGGGCTGGCGGCAGATCAAGAGCCGAGCCGGGGCAGGCGACCTCTTCGACATGACGATTCACCGCATCGATTTCGCGCAGGATCTGCTAGGCCCGATCGAAGCGGTCTGCGGAGCCGTTGCCCGCTTTGCACCCCGCGACCGCTCTGCCGACGGATCCCCGTGCCCACCGTCGGAAGTCGACGACTGGTCGGCGCTGATCGCCCGATTCAAGAATGGCGCGGTCGGTGTCTGGGAAGGGAGCACGTTGATGAAGGGGCACTACAACGACGGCTTCGGCTGGGAATGGGCCGAAATCAACGGCAGCGAAGGCTCGGCCGTTTACCGACTGACGGAACCAAACACGATCCTGGTCGGCAAACACGGCCAGTCGATGCAAACGGAGCCCGTCCCCGCACAATTCATGGTCGCCAAAGGCAGCCTTCGCGACCCGGCGGAAGGCGTACCAAGCACAGTCTTCCGCTACGACCTGGTCTGGGAATTCGTCTCGGCAATTGTCGAACACCGCGACGCGGTCCCCGGTTTCGACGCAGGTGCGTCGGCCCAGCTTGTAGCGGACAAGGTGCTCGAGTCGTATGAGAAGCAGCGGTGGATGACGATTGAGGCGTGAGAGACGTCAGCACAAACTCGACGTCTCGATTCCAACAGTGCCTCATCGCTAAGTCTTAGTTCGCTGTCATCGCAGGCGGCCGACTGGCCTCGTAAGGGGTGGACCCCGCCGCTCACCGTGGAAGTGGGCGAGTACGGTGCTGCGCGGCTCGAGCACAACGTTACGCCCGCCTAATAGCGCTGACTCGATGGCATCGATTCTCACTTGCAGGCAGGAGTCCACAATCTGATTTGCGGCTTCCCAGGGAGAGGAGAATTTGTGAACGTCTTGCGCTAGTTTCGAGTATTTGAGCGCCTGTTGCAGATCGTGGCGCTCGAGGAAGATGTCAGACAACGCGACGCAGGCCACGTGTTTGGAATTGCCTGGAAGCTCGCCGGGATCCGGGGGATTCACCGGTGAGGATATGGGAGTCTCGATAACCTTCTTGTACGCGGCGATTGCC
Source organism: Planctomycetaceae bacterium (assembly GCA_035687365.1). Taxonomy (GTDB): domain Bacteria; phylum Planctomycetota; class Planctomycetia; order Planctomycetales; family Planctomycetaceae; genus DASPSM01. Next base: position 2,582 of record DASRXU010000583.1, read on the forward strand.
TCCGTTTGATCACCGTGCTTGGCGGCAGCGCGGGCCACCCTCAGGAGAGCGGGCAGCGGCCATTCCCATCCACTGTATCCCAGGGCTGCTTGGGTCCACTTATGAATGGCAGCGGCGGGACGCCCTTTTTCCCATTCGGCGTTGCCCCCTTCGAATCCGAAATCGTCTTCGACCCGAAATGATGAGCCTTCGTCTGGACAGATCGAACGGTCCTCCAGGCGCTCCAGAACCACAGGGGATTTGTCCTTGACCCGGGACTCGGCCCAAATCAGAGCGGCCGCTGATGCGAACACACCAACCGCCACGAGAGGAACAAAGGGCGACCGTGAGCCACGCAAGATCAGGCGATTCAGCACCTTTGGAATTAACCCGGGGCGCATAAACAAAGGTCGCATGTCGCGGATTCCTGCAAGCAGCCAGTGTCTGCCCGTCCGACCGCCCAAACGCGGATTGACCGAATTCGGCATTGTGACGACACTTTTCGGTCGATCCCGAACCTCCGTCCGCTGGTCGCACGAAATACAGATGCGCGACTTTCGTCAATTTGTCTCTGCTGAGCGCCTGCGCCACATCGCCGAGTACGTGGCGTTTCGCGTCATTGTCTGTCTCGTTGATATTTTGCCGGTGCGGACCTCGATTCGGCTGGCCGAGTCGATGGCTTGGGTGATCCATCGCGTGCTGCCCAAAAAGCTCACGCGGTATGCCGTCGCTCGGGACAACATCCGGCAAGCCTTCGGCACTCGATACTCGGAACGGGAAATCGACGACATCATTCGGCGGATGTGGGTGCATCTGTTTCGAGTCGTCATCGAGATCGTGCAAGTGCGTCGCAAACTTCGCCTCTACAACTGTGCGGACATCGTGCAGTTCAAAGGACGCGACGAATCGGTGCGGCTGCTTTGTAGCGGACGGCCGGTGATCGTCCTCAGCGGGCATTTCGGCAACTGGGAGATTGCCAGCGGCACGTTCGGCATGTTTGGGTTCCCGCTGGGGGTCGTCGCGCGGGATCTCGACAATCCTTATCTGCATCGCTGGTTCGAGACCTTCCGCCGCCAGACGGGGCACCGCCTGATCTCGAAACGCGGCGGCGGCGCCGACATGCTCGAGATGCTTGAACGGCGTGGGCATCTGGCACTGATGGGCGATCAGGACGCCGGCTCGACTGGTTTGTTCGTCGACTTCTTCGGCAAGCCGGCCTCGACCTTCAAGTCGATCGCTTTGCTTGCTCTTGAGTACCGGGCGTACATCGCTGTCGGATATGCGATTCGGCTTCCCGACGATTTCGAGAGCAATCGTTGGGTGCGGTACGAGATCGGCAACGCCGACTTCATCGACACCGAAGAATTCCAGGGGGCGGACGCCGTCAGGCAAGTGACCCAGCGGTTCACGTCCGCGTTGGAGCGGGCGATTGCCTTAGCGCCCGAACAATACTTCTGGGTGCATCGCCGCTGGAAGAGCGTGCCGAAACAGCGGGCCCGCCGCAAACGGGCCGCCTAGCTAGAGAGTCGGGCGAAACCAGACTCGACAGAGCGCAACGCGACTATAATCGTCTCGGCGTCTACTTCGTTCGGCGGATGATCGGCATGGCGGATTGGCATCGAGTGGCGGCAGTGAGCGAAGTCCTCGCGGGGTCCGCGCGCGAACTGACGGCTGGCGGGCGCGTGATCGCGCTCTTCAACGTCGATGGGCGGCTCTATGCGCTGGACGGCATTTGTCCGCATGCCGGCGGCCCGCTGGGTGAAGGGGCTTTGCAGGGACCGATCGTCACCTGTCCGTGGCACGGGTGGCAGTTCGACGTGACGACCGGTCGGCACTGCCTCAATTCGCGGATCGAACACACGACATTTCCGCTGAAGATCGAAGGCGACGACATCTTCGTCGAGCTTCCGTAAGCAAGTCGCGCGCGGAGTAGTCCTGCTTTCACTCGTGGGTGGCACTGGCGGCTCGTCCGCCAGTGTCTTCAAGCACGAGAAAAAGTCCACTGGCGGACGAGCCGCCAGTGCCACCCGACCAACCAAACGCACGCCTTCATTCGTGCGCGGTCGATTCGCGCGCGGGGCTGATTAGGCGGCAAAGTGGCCGCATTTTCTCGATGGCCGCATCTTGTGCGCGCTCAGCAGGTGCGGCAAATCGATAAACGACGACCCAGCCCGTTTTCCCGTCATGACCGGTTTATCGGGTTGCCGATGATAGGGACGCGGCACTGTCGCTTAAGCCGAGATTGCTCGGCGAAATCGAGCCGCATCCGGGGGCGATTGCTTCTCGCAGACGGGCCTGTTCACTGCGGGAGCGAAAAGTCGGCCGGACAGGGCGCTTCCGGGGGCGATTGGAAATCCGGGACCGCGGCGGCAGCCTCGATTGATCCGGAGGGGGGAACTATGTTCGTCGTGGCGCGCCGCTTGGCGCTGGTCGTGATTTGCTGTGGCTTGGCCGCGTCTGCTTCGACGGCCTTCGCTCAAGACAACTGCAACGGCGGCTGTGAGCCTCGCTGGCATAGCGACGCCTGGTGGGCCATGCGGGCTAACGAGCCCGTCGGTGCCCGTCAATGCGAGTGCAAGGGCTTGCAGTGGCCTCCGTATCCGCGTCCCGTCGGGCCGCCGATGACCTGTGCCCACATCTACCATGCCGAGCACTATTGGCCGTGGCCTTATCTGTGCACCGATCGCCAGGTCGTGCTGGACATGACCCGCACTCAAGAGTCCAACGGTTGGATCAGCGAGACCACGCTCTACGAATACTACTTCAATTCCGATACGAATGAGCTGACCGTGCCGGGCAAGACCCACCTGCGGTGGATTCTGGACTACGCGCCGGCGAGCTATCGCAGCGTCTGGATTCAGCAGGTCGACGATCCGACGGCCAGCCAGCAGCGCATGAACAACGTGCGTCTGGCGGCCACTCAAATCGCCGGCAACAATCTTCCGCCGATTCAGTTCCGGGTTGCCATGCCGCCGTCGCGGCCGGCCATCGAGGCCGACACGATTCGCCGCAAGGAATTGCAAACGATTCCGACTCCACGAATCCCCCTTCCCCAAAGTGCGGCTGGTGCTAGCTCAACGGCACCGGGCGTCGGTGGAGGTGGTGGTGGCGGAGGTGGTGGCGCCGGTTACTAAGGCAAGCTAGGGGACAGGTGCCTCGAGGGGTGCCTGTCCCTTGTTTGTTCCTGCTCTCTGCGGAAAAGAGAGAGCGGAACTCTGAAGCGTGACTGACATCAGCTACGAGGAACGTCCCTGGGCCGGAGGCGTTCGCCGTCGCCAAAACGGATCTCGACCGGGGAATCTGTGCTCATGATCGATCGTCGGAGCAGCGAGCCGCCCACTTCCCAACCCTCGCTGGGGCTGCCCATTCCTGGCGTTGTCGAGCCCGACCCGCAAAGTGGCTCGAACGTGGCCGATCTGTACGACAAGTTATTCAGCGAGTCGACCGGCTGGGACTCGGACACGGGGAGCGGCAAGTCGGCCATCGACGGTCCGCACGACGCGGCCGCCGCCACAGCTCCCCCGGCGCCGCTCACGTTGCGGCAGACCGGGCTGACGCTGGGGACGATTTCCGACCTGATCCTAAAACAGCTGTATTTGCAGGGGAATCTGCTCGGAATTCAATTTGCCCGAGGCTTGCGACTGCCGTTTACCGTCGCCGAAGAAGGGCTGCGGTTCCTCAAAGACGACAAGTGTATCGAAGTCACTTCGGGCGATCTCGTCGGGCCGGTTTCGTACCGCTTTAATTTGACCGATCTTGGTCGCAAACGGGCACGCGAGGCCTTCGAGCAGTGCCGCTACGTCGGGCCGGCTCCGGTTCCCTTGGACGCTTACGCTCCTCAGTGTCGCAAACAAACCGTCACCGGGACCGAGTGTAGTGCCGAGGCCCTCCAGCGGGCCTTTGGCAACCTGGTCGTTCGCGACGAGGTCTTGCAGGACCTCGGCCCCGCGGTCTGCAGCGGCAAGTCGATCTTCGTCTACGGCCCGCCGGGCAACGGCAAGACGATGATCGCCAAAGCCCTCGGCAATTTCCTCAATATGTACGGCGGCGACATCTACGTCCCGTACGCGATCTACGCCGAGAACAGCATCATCACGGTCTTCGATCCGACGATTCATCGTCCGACCGACAACGCCGACGTGCTCGATCAGATTGCCAGCGAGAACGAGACCGGATCGATTACCGATCCATTCTTTTCCCGCCAATCGCCGCCCTTCGACCTGCGGTGGCGGCGCGTCCGACGGCCCGTCGTGATCACGGCCGGCGAATTGACGCTCGAAATGCTCGACCTGCGCTACAACTCGGCGAGCAATTTCTACACGGCTCCGCTGCACATCAAGGCGAATTGCGGCGTCTTTCTGATCGACGACTTCGGCCGACAAATCGTCAGTCCGCGTGACTTGCTCAACCGCTGGATCATGCCGCTGGAAGAACGAGTCGACTTCCTGACTCTGGCGACGGGCCGAAAGTTCTCTGTCCCGTTTGAACAGTTGATCATCTTTTCGACGAACCTCGATCCGCGCGAACTCGTGGACGAGGCATTCTTGCGACGAATCCAGCACAAGATCTCGGTTGGACCGCCGGATCGTGAGCTGTTTACCGACATTTTTAAACTTTGCTGTCAGCAGCGCAGCATCGAATTCAACCCAGCTTGCCTCGATTTCCTCTACAACGAGTTCTACGACCGGGGAAAGACGCCCCGCTCCAGCGATCCCCGCGATTTGTTGGAGATCGTCCGGTCGATCTGCCGATACAGACGGCAGGACATTGTCATTTCGAAAGAGCTGATGGCGGAAGCCGCGCGACGCTTTTTCGTCCAGATGTGACCGGTCCTCATCCCTTCCGCATCCAATCGACAATCGATTCTCAAGCATAAACCTGTGTGCCACGGCGACGAGCCGAGCGAAGTCGCCAGACGACGTTCGGGTTGCCTCGCCGCGGCACACACACCGGTCAGTTGTGTCAGATTCCAACACGGAGGTTGGACATGGCTCGGTTACGGGCGATCTGGGGACGGGGACAGAGTCGTTTGACTCTGGATTGCCTGGGGCTGGGCCTTTGCCTCTTGGCCGCGACCGCAGCCGGATGCGCCAGCAGCAACGCTACCGTGTCGAGCAGCCTCAAGCCTGCCACACCGTCGTTCATGCTCTCCGATCAGGAGAAGGCGGAACGTAACCTCAAAGATCCGGCCGCTCTGCATCTGGCTTACGGCCGGTTCGAAGAGCAGGTGGGACAACCGGCCGAGGCCCGCGTCTCCTACGAAAAAGCGCTGGCGGAGAATCCGCATTCGATTGACGCGATCCTCGGAATAGCGCGGCTGGACCAATTGGCCGACAAGCCCAAGGAAGCCGAAGCCGGCTTTCAGCGAGCCCTCGCCATGAGGCCCGGGGATCCGGCTCTGTTAGCGGCTTGCGGTCAGTTCTACGCCTCGCAAAAACGCTGGCCCGAAGCCCGCCGGGACCTGAGTGCGGCCATCGCCGCGGCTCCCAAAGTACAGATCTACAAACATCAGTTGGCCGTTGCCGAGACACGTTCGGGTGACATCAACGCTGGATTGGCCGTCTTCAATCAGCTCGTCGGACCGGAGAAGGCGCACTACAACGTCGCGTTCTTGCTTGCACAAGAGGGCAAGCAGGAAGCAGCGGCCCAAGAGTGCCGCGCGGCGCTGACGCTCAATCCCAAATTCGAGCCGGCCCGAGCGATGCTCGATGAAATGCAGAACCACCAGGTCGTCGGCGATCCGCGTGGCATGAAGGGCTCGAAGCCCACTGCACCCAGCCGTCCGATGAACGCGGCTCCGTCGAGCAATGGTTTTGCTCCCGTAGCCTTGGGGAATTCCACTCAGCCAGCCGCTGCCACAACCCAGGCCGCTTGGCAAACACCTCCTGCCACGTCGAATGGTTTTGGCACCGCGACTCGCGCGGTTGGCAGCTTCGACCCTGCCTTGCCCAAGGCGACCGGCGCCGCCCAATCGGCCGAATACTCGAGCGATCCGTGGGCGAGCGTTCCCGCGCCGCCCAAGTAACGCGAGCAGGCTGAATCAGCGAACCGGCTGTCCCCACGCGATTTCTTCGCGCAGTCGCTTCTTCAGAATCTTTCCGCCCGGGTTTCGCGGCAAGGCTTCGCCGCGCACGACCACGTATTGCGGAATCTTGAAGTCGGCCAGGCGCGTTTCGGCGAACGCCAGAAGATCGGGCACATCGACACGGACGTTGGGTTTCGGAACGATCACCGCTCCGACCTTTTCACCCATCATCTCGTCTGGCACGGCCAGTACGGCGACTTCGAACACCGCGTTGTAGGCAGCCAGTGCGTTCTCGACTTCGACGCAGTACACGTTTTCGCCGCCGCGGTTGACCATGTCTTTCGCGCGATCGACGATCTGCACAAAACCTTGATCATCGAGCCGCGCCAGATCGCCCGAGTGCAGCCAACCGTCGGTAAAGGTCTCAGCCGTCGCGTCTGGCTTGTTCCAGTAGCCTTTGACGATATTGGGCCCGCGGATCAGCAACTCGCCCACGCCTGGCTCGTAGTGCGATTCATCCAGCTTCAAATCGACGACGGGGGCGGCAAATCCGACCGTTTCGGGTCGCTTTGTCGAGTACTCGTGCGGCAGGAATGTCGCAACGGAGCAAGTTTCCGTGAGTCCGAAGCCGTTACCGACGCGCGCGTGGGGGAACGCTTCTAGGATCCGAGCGACCAAGTCGGGCGGCGTCGGCGCACCGCCATACGAAACCCAGCGCACTCCCGTGACGTCGATCTCTCGAAAGTTCGGCTGATTGAGGGCCAGCCAGTAAATGGCCGGCACCGACACGAGGGAGGTGATTCGCTCGTCGCCGATGAGTCGCAAGAAGGTCTGGACGTCGAACGCCGGCATGATCACAGTCGTTCCGAACGCCGCGCAGGTCGTCAGCAGTTGGCTATTGCAGCCCGTCACATGAAACAGGGGCACCGAGACGAGCGTGCGAGTGCTGCCATCAAAGGGGAGCGGCATCACTCGCCGACAGTTTTCGATGTTCGACACGAAGTTTTCGTGCGTGGTCATCGCTCCCTTGGGGAAGCCGGTCGTGCCGCTGGTGTAGAAGATGGCCGCCACTTCGGTCGGACTCGCGTCGTCGATCGCGAACGGTTTGCCTTCCGGCAGAGGCTGGCCCGGTTGGAAGACGAACTTGCTTCCCGAATCGTCGATGACGTATTGGGTCTCGGACTCGCTGAATCGCGTGTTGACCGGGACGCCAATCGCGCCCGCCAGTTGAATGCCGAAGAAGGCGAGGCACCAATCGAGCCCGTTGCCCAGCCGAATCGCCACTCGATCGCCCCGACTAATTCCCGCGTCCTTCAAGCCTCCTGCAATGCGGGCACAGCGATCCCATAACTCGCGGTAAGTGATCCGCGGCCCGCCGACCTCGACGATGGCCTCGGCCTGCGGGGCTTTTTCAACGGACGAGCGGAGCATCGTGACCAAGGAGGGGGTCAGCCCCTGGTACCGCTTGATGCCATCGCTGCCGCGAATGATTCCGGATTGGTCGAACGGTTGAATCGGCATTTTCTTGACCTCGGTTCGCTGCATCTTGTGCCTCGCCGCTAAGCGCTTGCAAGCTACAATGGGCCTGCGATGCCATTCCACCCAATGAAAGCGCATCGGACGCGTGTCGGCTCCGCCAGCTTACGCTGACGGCTCGGTAACACCGTAACACCGTGCTGGATAGGTGCAACATGCCCCAGAAGCGGCGCGAACTAGTCTCGACGTTTGTAGCTGCCGACGCGACGGGGCGCAAGGTCATCGTTCAGTACTATCGCGAATTGGCTTTGCAACCGCCTGTCGCGGGCCAACCCGATCAGTGGGCACCCACGGGCACGACCACCTTGGTCACCGAGGATGGCCGTGATGTGAAGCGCAAATCGCAGGGTGTTTACGAAATTGCGTCCGTGCGCGGCGCGTCCGTGCTTACCAGCAGCGACCCCGATGCTCCCTAAACCGCCGCCCAGATTGTCCTCTAGTCATGACAGACTCTCAGAGTGTGCAAAAGGTGGTGTTGATCACCGGAGCTTCGTCCGGGATCGGGCAGGTCTGCGCGGAGCACCTGGCTAGAAACGGCTGGCGCGTCTTTGGCACCACTCGCGGCGCGGTATCGGCTGCTTCCACGAGTGCTCAACTCGAGATGGTCACAATGGACGTCGAAGACGAGGCCTCGGTGCGGAGGTGTGTCGACGCCATCGTCGCAAGGGCCGGCCGACTCGACGCCGTCGTGAATAACGCCGGCATTTCGATCATGGGTTCCGTCGAAGACACGTCGATCGAAGAGGCCAAGGCGCAACTCGAAACGAATTTTTTCGGCGTCCTGCGAGTCTGTCGGGCCACGCTGCCGATCCTACGACGGCAGGGGCGTGGCCATATCGTCAACATCAGTTCGTTGGCCGGAATCATCGGGCTGCCATTTAGTGGTCTGTACAGCGCGAGCAAGTTTGCTCTCGAGGGAGTGAGTGAGAGTCTGCGGATGGAATGCCGTGCCTTCGGCATCCATGTCGTGCTCGTCGAGCCGGGCGACTTCCGCACCCAGATCACCGCCCGTCGCCGCACGGTTCAGGCGGCCGAAACGAACAACGCCTACCGCGAAGCTTTCGCGCGGTGCAAACTGAAGCAAGACCAGGACGAGGCCAACGCGCAGAGCCCCGAAGCCGTCGCGCGGCTCGTGGGTCGAATCTTGAGCGATCCGAATCCGCGTACGCGCTATGCCGTCGGCATGTTCACCCAGACGATGGTCGTGCCGCTGAAACGCATCTTGCCGCAGCGCGTGTTCGAGTGGATGGCGCGCCAGGCTTTCGGGATGTGATGTGATGTTGACGGGGCGACATTGACCCCCCGGCCTAAACCCAATGGCTCAGGTCGCGGTTCAACAGCTTGGACAGATCGCTGTTGAAGGGCCGGAAGTGATCGGCCAGAAACTGCCGGAACTGCGGACGAACGGCGGGGCGCCTGCGAACGTCGGCGTAAGCCACGGACTTTCCGTGCAGCCGCTGCGTGAGCCAATACTTGATGGCCTTACTGCGCTTCATCGGTTTACCGACATTTTGCGGACGACAGTCAATGTCATGGATGGCTTCCGTCCGAACGCCGATCAATTCGCACACGTCTCGCAGCACCTGGCCCGGATTTGATCGCAGATCTTCCGCCAAAAAGATGCGGATCTGCTTTTCGGGAAACAGGCGTCGGTACCGCTCGATCTGCTCGGCATAGTAGCCTGCGTCAACATACGTGCGAAAAATCGCGGTCGGATCGGCGGTCTTCTGATACGGGCGATGGTAGTCGGCCCGATGCCGTTCGCCGGTGTAGCGCGGAAGCTGGTAGACGGGAGCGTCGGTCCAGAACGCGTCCGCCGAGTCGTACCGTGCGCCCGTGCGCAGCCGCTCGAGATTCGCCATCACCGCCTCCTCGAAATGGAGCGGCTCCTTGTCGCGACGAAATTCGGTCCACCACTGCGCCAGGCAACGGTCGATCGGGTTGCGCAGCAGAATGATCAGTTTGGCTTCAGGGTTACTCTCTTTGACCCGAGCCGGCACCCAGGGAAAGAAGAGATTCGCGGTCCGCGCATCGCCGAGCAGTCGCCGGCCGTCCGAACCGGCAAAGTAAGTGGACCGGTAGAAATCCGGCCCCCGGTCGTATTCGAGCTCGAAGTAGACCGGCTCCTTGGGAAAGCTCATCTGGATCTGCGGATGCTGGTTCAGCCACCCGTGCAGCGAGGTGGTCCCGCACTTGGCGGCACCCAGGATCAAGAAGTCGGGAATGCAGGTCTTCGTCGTGGCCGTCGCCCCGACGGTCTTGGGATTCAACCCGGGCAGGGACTGTGTCACAGTCATGTCGCAGTTCCTTGGCCGTTGAGCGGACTGAACGCGTGCAAGAATGGACGGAGCAGACGGTTGAGTCGGCCCGGCGCCCGATCATGCTGCGGACGGTGTTTGTAAATCGTCGAATGAGTGGCGGTGATTTCTTCTTTCGGTCGGCCGTTGGAGTAGTAGTAGGTCGCGATGCTCTTTCGCGTCCTTCCCGGCGGGCACCGCAGGGGATCGGGGTGACCGTGATACGAGGTGTCGGTTGTCGTGAACACGACGAGGCGATTGAAGATCGGAAGGATTTTTTTGCTGCAGGCCGTCATTTGGCGGTCCCACAACTCGAAGTGCCCGCCGTAGCTTTCGCTCCAGTCCTTATTGAGAAACAGGAGCACATTCAGCCGGCGATCGAGTTGCCATTCCGGGTGCCGGTTGAAGTCGGCATGAATTTTCAAGAAGCCGCCCGGAAGGATCTGGTGGAGACCACCTCCCTCGAACAGAGCGTCCGGAATGAGGTGATCGATTCCGGTCAAGCGCTCGAGGAACCGCAGCATGGTCCGCGAATTGAGCTGTTCCAAGACGTGGCGGGTCATGGGGCCCAAGTCGTCGAGGTCGTTGCACGAAAGTTTGAGCGAGTTCTTCGTCGCCCGCCGCTCCCAAAAGCTGTGTTGCGGATCGGGGAATTCGTCGACGATCTGGCTGGGAACGGCTTCCGGCAGAAAGTTGTCGATCACAATGTGGGGGAACGGTTCGGCGTGGGCGTATTCGGATCGCAATTGCTCCGCGAGCGCGCCGAGCTGAACCGCGTCAAGCCGAGAATCCTCTTTCAAAACCCCCATTGGGAACGGCCTCCTTGCCAATCGACGTTGTTTGACCTCCAAAGGCGATTCGGAGGTCGACCCATCGGGTTTGGGATACGGTTCCTTCCGCATCCAATACCGAGCGTGCGC
>DASRXU010000584.1:0-1973 GCA_035687365.1 Planctomycetaceae bacterium
GAAACGCTGGTGTTGCGCGACATCGAGGGCCTGGATTACCGCGAAATTGCTCAGACGACAGAAGTGCCGATCGGCACTGTCATGTCACGCCTCGCTCGGGCTCGCCGCCGACTGACCACGACGCTCGGTGGGAAACAGCCATGACTGAGGGGCGTCCGGCTAGAAGGCCACGTGTTAGGTCCGACCTGGGTTCGCAACACCAGCGTTTCCCGGAACAGTTCAGGCAGCGCCGCGATAGCGGCGCGGAGACGGTCGGCACTTCTGTCGCTTGTGCAATCTCGCGGTAATCAAGGCCCTCGATGTCGCGCGCAAGTGCCAAAAGAGCTGCGGCGAGCGCCGCTGCGGCCTTGTCCGGCCGGGCCTTTTCCTAGCAAAAAATCTTTTCCAGCGTGGGAATAAATCGCGCCGTATCCCGGTCACTCCTTCTGGAAGCCGCGTTGGCTTAAAGGGTGATCGGTAATGTGCGAATTCGATCGATAGGACGCCCGCAATATGGCTCGGGGTTGACGAGGCCAACCATGCGCCGGTTCCGCTGACGCGCCGCACTCTTCCCAGCAAACGGCACCCGCTAACAGCACGGCCATCCAAGCGATTGCGGCGTATGCCTGCTGCACCGCTTGGAACACGCCGACAATCCGAAAATTGCAACCAATCGGGAGCTTCAATGACTCAGTCCGTCAAGCTTGTTTCCGTCGCGAGCGCCGTTCCCCCTTACATCCTTGAGCAGCGTGATGTCGCCGCCGCGGCGCACCGCGCCTTTGCTCTGCGCTACACCGATTTCGAGCGCCTCGCGCGCGTGTTCAAGACTTCAGGAATTCGTCGGCGTTATGCAGTGTGTCCAATGGAATGGTATTTCCAACCGCTGGGTTGGCCGGAGCGGAGCAGCGCTTATCGCGACGGCGCTTGCCAACTGTTTGTCGATGCTGCGAATAAAGCCCTCGAGGCCGCCGGTATCGGCGCTGCCGATGTCGATACGGTGGTCACGATCTCATCGACTGGCATTGCCACGCCCAGTCTTGAAGCGCGTGCAGCCAACCGCGTTGGCTTTCGCGCCGACGTCGAGCGCGTCCCCGTTTTCGGTCTTGGCTGCGCCGGCGGTGTCTCGGGGTTGTCGATCGCTTCGCGCCTCGCGCAATCGCGCCCTGGCAGCGTCGTGCTTCTGGTCGCAGTCGAAATCTGCACGATCGCTTTCCGGCTCGACCTCTTGACCAAAGCAAATGTTGTCGCCTCCGCGCTGTTCGGGGATGGGGCCGCGGCCTGCGTGCTACGGGCCGACGGAGCGGGCATTGCAGCCGTCGAGATGGAGGGCCAACACACCTGGCCCGATACGCTGGACATCATGGGCTGGAACGTCGATCCGCAAGGCCTCGGCGTGATTTTCGACCGGGCCATCCCACCGTTCGTCAGCGAACATATAGCGCCGGCGATTGCCGGCATTCTCGGCCGAGCAGGATTAGGCCTAGCCGATGTCGATCGTTTTGCTTGCCATCCCGGAGGCTCGAAGGTCCTTACCGCATTGGAGCGAGCCTTGTCGCTGGAACAGGGGGCTCTCGACCACGAACGCACAGTCCTGGCCGACTATGGCAACATGTCGGCCCCAACTGCCTTGTTCGTCCTTGAGCGTCTCATTCAGTCCGGGCTCCCAACGCGGACGCTTCTGACGGCGATGGGACCGGGATTTACCGCAAGTTGCGTCTCTTTGAGGAAAGCCTCGTGACGCCCGCAGTTTTGTTGCTGGGCGCGGTCACGGCAGAACGGTTGGCTGAACTTTGGCTAGCCCGCCGCAACACCGCGCTCCTTATTGCACAGGGCGCTCGCGAATTCGCGCCCGGGCATTATCCGGCGATTGTCGTATTGCATGCGCTCTGGCTTGCAAGCCTGTGGCTCTTCGGACGTGCGCATCCGCTCAATTCGATTTGGTTGGTGATCTTTTTGGTCCTGCAGGTTTTGCGCGTTTGGATTCTAATGACGCT
>DASRXU010000585.1:0-1537 GCA_035687365.1 Planctomycetaceae bacterium
TTTGCGGTCGATTCCGGGAAGCGTCTCGGCAAAGCTGAGCGCGTTGCGATAGTCCTCGATCTGATCCCAGGGATTGATGTGCTGTCGCGGCTCGCCGGTGCTCTCCCCGAACCGACGGTAGTCGAACCGCAAAGTGGCGCACCCGAGGTCTTCGAAATACTTGCCGTACCAGGGCATGACGATTTCTTTGGTGTAGCACCATCCGCCCGCCATGATCACGAGCGGCGCGTCACCGGATTTGCCGGCGGGCCTCGTCAAAACGCCCTTGCAGGTGTCCCCGCAGCTGTTGAACTCGACGTTCTCCGTCACGGCGCATCCTTCCGATATCAGTTTTTGAATGGCAGAAGTGAAGAGACGCATGTTAGCGGGTCCGGTGTTCTCTCGCAACGACCGCCACCGTCTCGTTTGCCGAGGCTCGCTGCTGCTTTGCCGAGACTTGCTGTCGAGAGCAGCTTTCAGCTGGCAGTCTCGTGCGCAATTCGCTCGGCGATCTGTTCTCGCAAAAGATTCTTCCGAATTTTGCCGGCTGCGGTGTAAGGCAGCGCGTCGACGATCTCCAGCCGCTCGGGATATTTCTGCTTTGCGAGTCCGCTCCTCTCCAGGGTCCGGCGCATCTCGGCGAAATCGAAGGCCCCTCCTTCTCGCAAGGTCACGTATGCGCATGCAGTCTCCCCCAGCCTGGGGTGAGGCATTGCTACCACTGCCGCCTCGCGGACTGCTGGGTGCGCGTAGAGAACGTCTTCGATCTCCTTGGGGGAGATGTTTTCCCCTCCCCTGATGATGAGATCCTTCTTCCGGCCCGTGATGATCAGGCAACCCTCGGGCGTGATCCTGGCAAGGTCCCCGGTATGGAAATATCCCTCTGCGTCAAAAGCCTCGGCGTTCTGCTCGGGTGCCGCGTAACCTACGCACATTTCCGGCCCGCGGGTTACGATCTCGCCTTCTTGCCCGGGAGCAACAGTCTCGCCACAGGCGTCGACCAGCCGAATTTCGTGGCCGACCACATAGCCTTCCGTCGTTGCAGCTAACTCCCGTTGTTGCGGGTCGGGAACGCCGAGCGTCACGGTTGGAGCTTCGGTGCTGCCGTATAGCCGGAAACACCCGCAGCGCTCGAACGCGGCATTGGCGTCCTGAACCATCTCGGGCGGCACCGGGGCGCCTCCGGTTGGGAAATACCGAAGCGTCGGAAGGCGGCGTCCCCACTCGCGTGCGGCGCGCGCGAGTTCCTGAAGGAACGGCGTTGCGCCTAGGGTGAACGTAATCCGGTAATGCTCGATCAAGTCCAGCGCTTGCTGCGCATCCCATACGTCCATCAGCACGACGGGACACCCCAGCGTGATCGGCAGCTGGATGCCGTACAGGTAGCCCGTAATGTGGCCGACCGTCGAAGGCATCAGGATGGCATCAGTGGATTCGAGCTTCAACCAATCAACGAAGTTGCGGATCTCGGCATCGATGGTGTTGTGCGTGTGCAGCACACCCTTGGCGCGGCTGGTCGTGCCCGAGGTGTACAAGATCAGCTTCACGTTGTTCGGGT
>DASRXU010000586.1:0-3291 GCA_035687365.1 Planctomycetaceae bacterium
TACCAGATGTCCCTGGCTCAACAACGCGTCGACGAGGTGCGAGCCCAGAAAGCCAGCACCGCCGGTCACGAGGAAGCAGGCCATCCAAGATCCTTAAGCTGTTGCAGAAACAGTAGCGTCGACGAAATCGGGGGTTCACTCTGGAGCATCGGACAGGAACATCGATCGGCCCTCGGGTCTCCAATGGCGAGCCACCCAGTGCGAATATTGGCCAATTAAAAGCAGCCGGTTCAGTCCTGCTTGCTCAGGTCGGCCGACACGAATAACGCTGTTTTAGTCGGTTGCAAAGCGGATTCAGAGTTAATGCGGAATCGAAGACCATGACTTTAAAGAGTATTAAGAAACTGTAAACATCGGCGCTGACCGGAGGACGCACGAGGCTTTCACTTCAAAGGCGCGGTCATACCCCAGGTTAACGCAACGGAAGCCATTGATGCGGATCGTGGGGTGGCAGAGCCGAGGGGGTCTGGAATTTTCGACGACAAGGGGCGGCAATACCACAAGAGATGATGCGCAGCAGAAAACTTCATACCGTCCTCGTTGTCTTGGTCATCTGTTGCGTTCAAACCTTGGGCGCTTCAAGGGCTGTAGCAGGACAGAAATTCCGAGCCGACGAGTGGGTCACTGAATGCGATTCCGGTCCTGGAGTGGGTGCTCCGGACTGCTCGATCACGGTGCCGTTTTGGCAAACCCGGGGCGTCCCGAAGGGCTCGTTCGCTTTCGTAGTCATGCTTCAGACAGGGAATATGGGGATTGTCGGTGAGCCATTTCCGACCAGGGCAGTGCTTCGAATTGACAAGAACCCGCCCATCGAGTGCAGGGAAGCGCGCTATTGCGTTTTCCCGAGCATGCAAGCGCTGGCTGCGTTAAAGCAACTCAAGACCGGATCGCTCCTGCTGATCGACGTCTACACGGAAAAGGGGGAGTTCAGCTTCAGTCTGACCCCGAAAGGGTTTCAGGCGGGAATGGCACAGATCCGCGCCTGGGGCTACCGAACGGAATAGCTGAAGGACGCCGCGCCCGACCTTCTCGCCGGCGCGAAACGAGTCGCGGGTTTTACGCCCCTCTGCTGCTCAGTGTTGCAAGATTGCAACAAGCGGGGCGAGCACGACAGCCCATCCGAGCAATGACAGTCCAAAGACAACAAAAAGAGCAGGGCCCACCGGCAGCCGATCTCTGCTGAACTCCACTCCCTCGCTTACTCGATACTCGCGGTAGGAAGAATTGCTTTGGATCATTTTTCTCGAAATGGACAGCGTTGGCACGTGGAGGACTGTAGGCAAATTCACGGGGGAGGCAAGAAACATCGTCCGGGATTTTCTCCAATTTTATTGCAGATTTTCCGATACACCGAGGTAACCTGGCAGACTTAATAGTTCATAAACAAACATTGATTTTTTCTTATTGCGGAAGCACCGCCTAACGGCCGGAAACTGACCGGTTCTAACGAACCTCTCCTGCCGCCCGCAAAGCGCAAGATATCCGCAGGACAGCATCTTGACGCTCTCTCGGACAGGCGTTTGACGCGGCACGGGCAAGATGAACTCGACTGACCGGCGGCCCGACGAAAGTCGGTCGCCGAGCCTCGGCGAGCCAATCACCGGGAGGGAGATCCGATGGACGCGGGCTTTGTCCCCAGATCTATTTCGTCATCCGAAAGATCGACGGATCTTGAAGCTCCCCGCCTCAGCAGGCGGGCCTCGGCGCTGCTGATCTTGGCGTTGTCGTTAGGATTGTGGGCGGCGATATGGGCAGCCATTGCCTCGCTGGCTTCGGCGGTACTCGGCTAACAAGCAGCCTGCGAGCACGGCATGCCGGCTTCGGCCATCAGCTGCAGCGCAATCCGCCGACTAGCGCAGCCGTCCCCATAGGGGTTCGCGACCCGGCTCATCCGCGAATAAGCGTCGCGATCGTCGAGCAACGCCGTCATCTTGGAAAAGAGCAGCTCCTCGTCGGTGCCGACCAACGCGGCAAGCCCCAGTTCCATGGCCTCCGGGCGTTCGGTGGTTTCTCGGGTAACCAGCACCGGTTTCCCAAAGGATGGCGCCTCCTCCTGAATCCCTCCCGAATCAGTGACCACAAAATGGCAGCGCTTCAGCAGAAACACCAATTCGGGATAATCGACCGGCTCGGTGAGGAGCACGTTCCCGTGCCGGCGAAGCGGCTCGATCGCCTGGCGGACACTGGGATTTCGATGTACCGGAAAGACAACCGCAGTATCGCTTCTGTCAGCGATGCGCGCCATGGCGCGGCAAACGCGGGCGATCCCGCCGTCGAAGCTCTCACGGCGGTGGCCCGTCATGAGAATCAGTCGCCGGCCCGCGAAATGCGCCGGTAGAACGGCGGTGCACCGGGAACACAGGTCTGGCCGGTTATCCAATAGAGCGGCAATCCGCAGCAGAGCATCGATCCCGGTATTGCCGGTGACGAAGATCCGGTCGCAACCGACCCCTTCCCGCCGCAAATTCTCTCGTGCCCGTGCGGTCGGGGCAAAGTGCAAATCGGCAATGTGGGTTACGAGCCTCCGGTTCACTTCTTCGGGCCAAGGGGAGTAGATGTTGTCCGTGCGCAGGCCGGCCTCGACGTGAGCCACCGGGATGCGGTGGTAGAAGGCCGCGAGCGCCCCGGCAAAGGTTGTGGTCGTGTCGCCCTGCACGATCACCCGATCGGGCCGAAAGGCATGGAGGACCTCACCGACTCCGGATAATACGGCGCCTGTCAAATAGGCGAGATCCTGATTCGGCCGCATCAAATCGAGATTCCAGTCCGGCCGGAGCTCGAATAATTCGAGGACCTGAGCCAACATTTCGCGGTGCTGTCCGGTGACGCATATCTTGCAGTCGAAACTCGGCCGACCCGCCAATTCCAAGAAAACCGGCGCGAGCTTGATGGCCTCGGGCCGCGTCCCGAAAACAAACAACAGCCTCATGCTGGGCGAGCCGTCGTCCGTCGGCACAGTCAACCTAGCCAAGGGCCGCTAGGCATTTTGATGGGTCAACCCGGTCGCGTCGATGACAACGCGGCGCATCAGCTCCTCGCGCGGGATCTTCCGAAAGGGCGAATGGGCCACCAGAAGGGCCACGATGTCGGCCCCGCGTACGGCCTCGAGCGTCTCGCAGAATGACACGTTGGGAAGCGGAGCGAGCTCCTCGGGGAGCCCGGTCAGGTTCGGATCAGCGACCAGGATGCGGTCCTGCCCGGCGCGCGCCAGTTGCGCCGCGATCGCGATCGCCGGGCTCTCCCGCGTGTCGTCGACATCGGGCTTGTAGGTCAGACCCAAACAGGCGACGA
>DASRXU010000587.1:0-5157 GCA_035687365.1 Planctomycetaceae bacterium
TGGGGCGGTCGTCGGTGACTGTGGAGCCGACTCGCCATAGTCTTTGAGATCGCCAAAGGCCAACTCGACAAACCGAGGCGCAGGCGGTTCGTCCCAACCCTCGCCGACCGCCGCCAGGTAATCTTCGCACTGCGTCGAATACAGGTCGACAAAGCGTTGAGCGAATTGCAGCTCGGCCGCCTGGAGCGATCGTTCGTAGGCAGGGATATCGGCCGCGACGGCGAACTCTCCCGCGACGAGTTCGCGCAGCGCTTCAATCAACGCGCCCGGGTCCCCCCGCGCAGCCGATGGTTGATCGGCGGCTGCGCGGTGAAGATCAGCCAGCACACGATGCAGCAAGAGCCCACGCTTTCGCGGATCAATCTCGGGCTCAATCGAATCATTCGGCTCGAGCTTCAACACGTCCGACATCAGGAATCGAAATGGGCAGGTCGCGTAGCGTTCGAGCTGCGTCGCGCTGAATTGATAGTCCGGGGAGTATTTTGTTGCGAAGCGAGCGATGCTGGGAGCGTGCTGCAGCATACCCTCAAAAGGGGTGAAGCCGTTCTGCTCGAAGCGGAATGAGTCCATCTCGGCGGCGGCCAAGATTCCGCGGGCCGCCGACTGGTTTGTCAGATCGGTCGCAAGTGTTCGGAATAATCCGGGTCGACCGGAGTGCAGCTCGTCGGTGGCCGCCAGGCGCAGGTCGGCGGTCGACAACACTCGATCGCGACTTGGAACCGGGTCGAGGTCGATCTGGCCGTCGGGAACGATCGCCGGACGATAGAAGAGGTCTCGGACCGCGGTCACGTACGGACTGGGAAAGAGGGGCTGCCCCGACGAGCTCACACTGGGATAACTCAGCGTGAGACACCGTCTGGCCCGCGTCACGATCGAATAAAAAAGTAGCATTTCGTCCTGCTGCGGCGTGGAGGGCTCCAAACCGGAACGATCCTTGCGCAGAAAATCGCGACGTTCGGCGGCACTGTAAAAGCAATCGTCGCGGCGGCCGCGCGGGAAGCTAGCTTCCGATAGCCCCGTCAGAAACAAGTACGGGATGTCCAGGTTGCGGACGTCGGACGCTTCGACCAGCCGCACTCGACCTTGCTCGGCTGGAGATTCGACGATCGTTTGCGACTCAAACAAATCGCGAAGCAATCGCGCAAACTCGGCCAACGACATCGTCCGGCGATCATTCAAGAGTTCCCGGACCTGTGCGGCCTCGCACAACACCTCACCGAGGGCCTCCCAAATCGGGCGATCGCGCTCCTCGAGCTGTGACGATTGGGGCGCGGTCTGACTGGCGCCGCGCTTCCGCGTAGGCTCGACTCCCAATTCAGCGGCCAGTCCAATAAGGGAATCAGTCCAGCCGGTGAGGTCCTTTGCTGCCCGCAGTCGCTTCGTTGCATCCGACAGGGCTTGCAAGAGACGGAGCGCGATCCGGATTTCTTCCTTTCGGTTGCGATCGATCTTGCTCGGATCGGCGGTGCCTGACTCAGCGGCTTCAAAGAGCCGGGCGAGTCGCTTCAGAATGTGCGGGCGATCAGAGCCGAGTTGGTATCGCCGGAGCACGCGGATCGTGGCTTCGACAGCAGACTCGATGTCGGCGAACTGCCAGCGCGGGCGAAAATAATTCGACCGCAACACCGAACAGAGCGAATTGAACGCCCAGTCCTGCAACTCAACTTGAAGCACGGCAAACAAGGCCCGGCCGATCGCCGTTTGCGAGAATCGAGTCGACGTCTCGCCGCACGTTGGAATGCCGGCGCCGGCGAGTGCGGCGCGCAGGTCCAACCCCTCTTCATCGAGTGAACGCGTGCCGATCACGACGTCCTCGGCGGGCACCCCGTCGAGCAACAACCGCTTGACCCGTTCGGCGACCGCCCGCGCTTCGCCTGCGGGGCCAGCGGCGGCGATGACTTCGATTCCCGTTGCGTCGGAAAGCTGGGGCAGCGTCCTCGGATTATCAAACAAATGCTCGGCGACATGTCGCAGTGCGAGGGGGCGATCTCCTGTGGGGGCAGGCGCCACATCCTCGGACGAATCGGAGGCCGCGAACGATTTGACGTCGATCGTGCACCGTCGCCGAATTTCTTCGAGCGCCTTGTGCGACTTAGCGAAGAGATCGGCTCGCGCGATGGGCTGTTCCAGCGGGAGCGAGACGAGGACGCGCTGCGCGTAGCCAGCCAGATGCTCGAGAATTTCGTACTGCGGTTGGGTGAAATCGGCGAACCCATCCGCAATCACCAACGAGAGGGGATCGAAGGCGCCGCGTCGCTTCCCCTCGAGTTCCAATCGCGCCGCCCAGAATCGCCCTTCGGCATCGTAAAGTGCCAGTTGGGTGAGGCGCTCTTGGTACCGCCGATACAGCGACAGCAGCTCGAGATCGCGAGGAGCGTTGCGTTTGCGACAGGTGACCGCAAAATCTTCGGGCTCGGTTTCGTCACGCTTCAACTCGGCGATCAGGCCCAGGACAAGATCCAAGAACCCGGACGTATTAGCGATTGGCTCAAAGTACTCCAGCGATTTCGCGGCGACGGCTTCGTCGATGATTGTGCGGGCGATCATCCGTTGGGCCACGCGGGAGAGGGGCGTGATCCCCGGGCCGGTTGTTTGCAGCAGCCGTTCGGCAAATGCGTCGAAAGTGAAGACATTCGGCGCAAAGCAGACGCCGAGCGAACCATCGAGCAGATCGCGGCGCACGGCTCGCCGCGAGCGGGCGGTCGGAGTAATCCAGACGGCCTGGCCCGGGAGGCCTTCCGCTTGCAGACGCCGGATTTCCTCACGGAAGATTGCCAGGAGCCGGCTCGTTTTGCCGGCGCCCGACGCCCCGCACAAGATCTCCACACGTCCCTTCATCGTGACGGCACCTCTCCCTGGACCGCAGCCTGTCTTTGGTCGATTGCAGCAATCCTCCCGAAACACGTCAACCAACGGCAACGACCCAGCCGCTCGCATTGGCAAGTTTTCACAAAATCACGGAACTTGCCGAAAATACGGATGCAACCTAGACTGAAAGTGACCAGGGTCGCTCCAGCGCGCTTCCGCGAGCGCCGACCTCGAGGGGATATTAATGCCTAGCATGAAACGCGTCTGGTTGCCGGCTGTGTTGGTCGTCGTGTCAGTCCTGGCGACTTCGGTCGCCTGGGCGGAGGAGTCCGAGAAGAAGGACACGCCTCCTAAAGACGATTACTACACTTTGATGAAGGTCTTCGTCGACACCTTCCAACAGGTCGAACGAAATTACGTCAAGGACGTCGACCGCCGCGAGCTGCTGCAAGCGGCCATCGAGGGCATGATGTCGAAGCTCGATCCCTATTCGAGCTACATCACTCCCGAGGAAATGGCCCAGTTCAGCGAGCAGGTCGATCAGGAATTCGGCGGCATCGGCATCCAGATCCATAAGGACGAGCGCACCAATCGCCTCACCGTGATGTCCCCCCTGCCCGGCACGCCCGCTTATCGCGCGGGTCTGATGGCGGGCGACGTGATCATGGAGATCGACGGCAAGTCGACCGAGGGATACACGATCGAAAAGGCCGTGTCGCTGCTCAAGGGAAAGCCGGGCGTCACGGTCAAGCTGGGGGTCCTGCACGTTTCGACGAACAAGAAAGAACAAGTGTCCCTGGTTCGCGACGTGATTCACGTCGCCACGGTGCTCGGCGACCACTACAAGTCGGACGGTTCCTGGGACTTCATGCTCGATAAGAAGGACAAGATCGGCTACGTGCGTCTGACGCACTTCAGCCGCCACAGCTCTCTCGAGCTGGAGAAGGCGATTAATCAACTTCTCGAAGAGGGAATGCGAGGACTGGTGCTCGACCTGCGCTTCGATCCGGGCGGGCTTTTCTCGCAGGCGACTGAAATCGCCGACATGTTTATTGAGGGCGGAACGATCGTCAGCACCAAGGGTCGCAACACGACCGAGCGTACTTGGGAAGCCAAAAAAGAGGGAACATTCCCCGCGTTTCCGATGGCAATTATCGTGAACCACTACAGCGCCTCAGCGAGTGAGATCGTGGCGGCCTGCTTGCAGGACCACCACCGCGCCGTGATCGTGGGAGAGCGTTCCTGGGGTAAGGGAAGCGTACAGAACGTGATCGAGCTCGAGGGGGGCGCCAGCGCCCTCAAACTGACCACCGCCAGTTATCACCGGCCAAGTGGCAAAAACATCCATCGCTTTCCCGGTGCCAGCGAGAGCGACGCTTGGGGGGTGATGCCCGACTCGGGATACGATGTGAAATTCACACCCAGGGAAACCCGAGAGTATCTGGACACCTATCGCCGTGAGCGGGACATTCTGAGCAAGAACGGCCCGCCCGCCAGCGATTTCAAGGATCGACAGCTCGATCGGGCTCTGTCGGCGGTTCGCACCAAGCTAGCCGAGGCGGGTAAGACTCCGGAGCACGGGCCCAAAGCTGCGGACAAGGCGAAGGCCGCTCCCGCGACTGAGAAGAAGGCCGCCGCGAGCCGGCCGAATCCCCCACGGCGTGCCGCCACGATGGGCTTCGGCTGAGCCGGCTTGGACTGAGAGCTGGGCGGTTACCTTGGAAATAGCGGTCGTTTTGCGCACAGCCCGTTCATGAACCGCCCCGCCGGCTTGCTTTTGGCGATCGAGTCGAGCTGTGACGAAACAGCGGCGGCGGTTATCGATCGAGACTTGCGCATCCTCTCGAACGTCGTGCAAAGCCAGGATGACTTGCACCGGCAATTCGGCGGTGTGGTTCCCGAAATCGCGTCGCGAGCCCACGTTCAAAAAATCATTCCCGCCATCGATGAGGCACTCCGCGTTGCGGGCATTGGCCTGGGCGATCTCACGGCGATCGCAGTGACCAGCCGTCCGGGCCTGGTCGGCTCTTTGTTAGTCGGCCTCACTGCGGCCAAGACGCTGGCAATGACGCTCGAGATTCCGCTGGTCGACGTCAATCACGTCGAAGCGCATCTGTTCGCTTGCCAGATGACGGCCGGCCGCCCGGTCTTTCCCGCGGTGGGACTGGTCGTGAGCGGCGGACACACGCTGCTCTTCGATTGTCGCTCGGCCGTTGAGTTCGAGATTCTCGGTTCGACAATCGACGATGCGGCCGGCGAAGCCTTCGATAAAGGAGCCAAGCTGCTCGGCTTGGAATACCCCGGCGGACCGTCAATTCAGCGCGCCGCCGCGACGGGGAATCCCCAGGC
>DASRXU010000588.1:0-13630 GCA_035687365.1 Planctomycetaceae bacterium
GCCGGAGCGTTTCGTTTCCGTTCACGGCGGTGAGGTCGAGACACGTCCGATCAAGGGGACTCGCAGGCGGCCCCCCGTGCCGGAAGCCGACCTTTTTACGCGTGACGAATTGCGCGAGAGTCAAAAGGACCAGGCGGAAAATGTGATGATCGTGGATCTGTTGCGGAACGATCTCTCGCGGGTCTGCGCGCCGGGCTCAATTCGCGTGCCGCAATTGTGCTCGGTGGAGACTTACGAAACGGTGCAGCACCTGGTCTCCGAAGTGCGTGGCCGCCTCGATGCCGATTGCACAGTGTGGGATCTCTGGCGGGCGGCCTTTCCGGGCGGCTCGATCACCGGGGCCCCGAAGGTGCGTGCGATGGAAATCATCGCCGAACTCGAGCCCACCGTACGCGGTCCGTATTGTGGAAGCCTGTTCTACGTCGGCTATGACGGTTCCTGCGACAGCAATATCCTGATCCGCACGTTTGCCTGCCGCCACGGGTGGATTGCCTGCGGCGTCGGGGGCGGTATCGTTGCCGATTCTGATCCGGCGGCCGAATATGAAGAGACGCTCGATAAGGCCGCGGGAATGCTGCGGGCCCTGTCGCCCGTGTCCGAGTGAACGGCGATGATTCTACTGATCGATAATTACGACAGTTTCGTCTACAACCTGGCGCGCTATCTGCGCGAGATGGGCTGCAACACTCGCGTCGTTCGGAACGACGCGTTGTCGCTCGACGACGTGTGCGAAATGGCTCCGCATGCCATCGTGATTTCGCCTGGCCCCTGCACCCCCTCGCTGGCTGGCATTTCGGTTGACGTCGTGCGCACTCTCTCGCAAAGAATCCCTATCCTGGGCGTGTGTCTCGGCCATCAGGCGATCGGCGAGGCGCTGGGTGGCGCAATCGTCCGATCCCCCGCGCCGGTGCATGGCATGTGCTGCCGCGTGCATCACGACAGGATCGGCCTCTTCGCCGGTCTGCCAGCGCCCTTGTGGGCCGGTCGCTATCACTCCCTGTGCATCGATGAGCAGTCGTTGCCCCACTCGCTTCGCGTCACTGCCCGTAGCGACGACGGCGTGATCATGGCCGTCGCCCACGCGACGCGGCCACTGTTCGGAGTGCAGTTCCACCCGGAATCAGTCCTGACGGAATCGGGACACCGGCTCTTGTCCAATTTTCTGACGTTGGCCGGCGTGGCTCACACAATCCCGGCTGTCGGAGATTACGACAAGCCGACAGAACCCGACGGTTATCCTCTGACTGCAGACGTCGGGACGCCGATCACCTGGTGAGCGCCCGCTCAAAGTGCGCGTTCGCCGACGGCGCTGGCGAGTCCGCTCTCGATTGTTGGAAACCGGAAAATGGCGCCGAGTTCCGCCTTGAGCCGCGCGTTGGAGCAGCGTTTGTTCAAA
The DNA here is from genome assembly GCA_035687365.1 of Planctomycetaceae bacterium. Lineage (GTDB taxonomy): Bacteria > Planctomycetota > Planctomycetia > Planctomycetales > Planctomycetaceae > DASPSM01. Next base: position 1,397 of record DASRXU010000588.1, read on the forward strand.
CCGCCGGGCTCGCTGCTCGCTTCGAACTGGAAGGCTGGTTCCGCTGCGCCGACGAGCTTTGCCAAACGGCCGTAGTACTCGCGCCGGCGGATGGGCTGATCGTCCGTCACAAGATATGTCGCCTGAACCGCGTCTCGCTTTGCCAGTCGACAGACGATTTGCGCACCGTCGTCCACGTGAATGAGATTGAGAAAGCCGTCCGGATTGGCGGCGATCGGTTCGCCGCTGCGAATCGATTCGATGCGTCGCAGTAACCGTCCCGGACCGTAAATCCCGGAAAAACGCAGCACAGTCGCAACTCCCGCGGGGCAGAGTTGCCGAACGGTCTGTTCGGCGGCAAGCACGATTTGGCCGTCCTCGTTCGCCGGTGTGGTCTCCGAGGTTTCATCGACCCACTCACCTTCGTCCTGTCCGTAGACGCTCGTGCTGGAGACGTAGCATAGTCGCCGCACGGACGAAGGGAGGTTCTCCAGGACATTCGCCAGGCCGCGGACATAGACGTCGCGTTTCGACGCCGCGGCTTGCCGATCGTAGCCAACCGCATAGAGCACGATGTCAGCTGCCGGCAGCGATCGCAGAGTGTCCGGCAAGAGCACGTCGCCAAGGACCGGCTCGATCGCCTGCTCTGCCAATGTCGCGGCATTTGCCGACGAACGAGTGAGGGCGCTAACCTGCATTCCTTCGGAGCGCCAGAGGGCCGCGACGCGGCGGCCCAGATAGCCGCAACCGATCACGAGCGCACGCATCAGCGCCCCAACGGTTCAAGGAATTGCCGCGAAGCCTGCATGACGTACTGCTCCGCCCCGCCGAAACCGATCGCGCGATAGCCTTCTTTCTGGGCCCATTTCGCTTCGTCAACGCTGCCGACAGGAAATCCCGCGACAACATTGTGCCGCTGACAGGCGTCGAGAACTTTGGCGGCCGCCTCGAGCACGCGCGCGTGCTGGCGCTGCCCGGGGACTCCATAAGCCATCGCCAAGTCTCCCGTGCCCACCCACAACACGTCGATTCCGCGGGGGGCAATCTCTTCGATCGCATCCACGCCTTCGGGGTCCTCAATCAGGGCCAACAGCAAGACGGCATCGTTCGCGCTCGCAAAATAGTCGTCGAGCGCGACGCGACCCCACAACGTCCCGCGTCCTGGACCAAAGCCGCGGTTACCTGTCGGCGGATACAAGGCCGCCCGTCGCAGCCGCTGAGCATCCGCGGCCGAACGACAATGAGGCATGAGGATTCCTTGCGCGCCCAAATCAAGCGCGTGCATCACAGCCTCGGGATCGTCGTTTCGCAAAACACGCACGATGGGCACTGTGTTGCCGGCGAAGCAGCCTTGCACCAATCGGTCGATGGTCGTTGCGTCGGCGGTGCCATGTTCGCCGTCTAGCAATACGAAATCAAAACCGGCGTAGCCCAGCAACTCGCACAGACCCGAATCGGGCAAGCGGACCGAGCTGGTAAAAATCGTGCCGCCCGCGTCGAGAATTTGCTTAGCACGATTAGGACGAATTTGCACAGGACTATCGCATCCTATTAATGGCGGGAGCCAATGCGCCGGCCGCGCTCAAGATGAGCGTGAGACTTTCAGCCAGTCGCTCGACGATCGGTGCCTCCGACGGCACTTGCCGCACAGCCTCCAAAGCACCGGCCACGAGGCCTTCGCGCAGTTCGCCGACCTGCGCGAGCATCGCGCGGACGAACACTCCAAGTTCTTCCCGATCGAGGTCGCGGCGGGCTAACACCAGGGCGCCCGCGGTCGGCACGCGCGTCAACGCCGCCAATCGGGTCCCCTGCGTGCGAAACAGCCTGTCGCCAACCAGCGCCCGGCGCAGGCCGCCTTGGGAATCGAATTGGTAATACGGATCTTCACCGAAATAGAGCGACAGTCGACCGTCCCGGTGAAAGCCCGCGACTATCAGATCGGAGTCGCCGTTTCCCCGAAGTTCGACCCGTTCGGTGAGCGCAACCGCATCACGCATCGGGTCTTCGGGCTTTACGGCCGCGTCTTCAGAATTCGCCGGCTGACTGGGCATCGTTCCGAGATTCTAGTGTTGGCCAGCCCAAGATCCCACGAATCGGCCGAATCCCCAACGAAAGACGGCTTCCCTGTTGACAAACGTCCGGGCTTGCTTCACCTTGTTCGATTAGTGCTGGACGACCTCACGGAGGGTGGCCCAGCCGGAAAGTACGGTAGGGTCTTCACGTTCTGACGTTCGTCGAATTTCACGATATCCTGCACGGATTGTTGTTTTTCCGAGGCCACTTCTGCCGTTTTGGGAGCGCGGCGGCCCAAAACCTGCTCGGGAAATGACCGGCGGCTCAAAACCGCTGCGGGCTAACCATCGCGGGATGACTTACAATGAAGGTGGCGGCAGGGGACATGGCCCCGGCTGCGCGCTTTCCGGAGTCACTGAATGTCAACCGCTATGTGGAAGCCGGTCGGGCCGATGTCCTCCGCGGAGTTCCAAATCGTCGACTCGGATCGCCTGGCGGACATCCAGCACAAGCATGCGGCTGTCAAACAACTGCTCGAAGCCGGTCAACACGACGCGATCCTTTTGCAGCGACCTCTGAACTTCGCCTGGTTCACCTCCGGCGGGGATAGTTCACGCGGCGGATCGTCGGACGCCTCCGCGGCGCTATTCATTACCCCCGAGGCGCGCGTCGTCGTCACAAGCAATGCCGAGTCGGCCCAAATCTTCGACCGCGAACTGCAGGGACTGGGGTTTCAGCTCAAGGAGCGCCCCTGGCACGAGCCCCGCGCCACGCTGATGGACGATCTGTGTCGCGGCCGCCACGTCGCCAGCGACGCCCGCTTCAACGGCACGCCCGACATCAGTGCGGAACTCAAACCGCTGCGCGTGCCGCTGACATCGATCGAGTGCCGCAAGCTTCGCGAGTTGGGACCGAGTCTGTCACACGCCATCGAAGCCACTTGCCGCAACTGCGAGCCGGGGCAGAGCGAGTGTGAGATCGCCGGAGAAGTGGCCCATCGTCTGATCCGACACCAGATCTATCCCGAGCGGATTCAAGTCTGCGCCGACGGTCGTGCGGCGACTTATCCGCACTGGACCTTCGGCCCCGATCCCGTCCAGCGCTCGGTGGCCATCTCGGCCATCGGCCGACGCGGCGGACTGTGCTTGGGGGTTTCACGCACGGTGTCGTTCGGCACTCCTCCCATGGAGCTGCAGAACGATCACCACAAGACGATGCTGATCCAAGCCAGCGGCATGTTCTTCACGCAGGCAAATTTCGCGATGCACGATATTTGGACTCGCGTGGCGCGAATCTACGAAAAGTTCAAATGCGAAGACCTCTGGGAGCGGACCGAGCAGGCCGAGATCATCGGCTACGAGTTGGCCGAGTACCCGCTCGTTCCCCGCAGTGAGTTTCAGATCGCACCGCGGATGCCCGTCTACTGGCATCCGGCCGTCGGCGCCGCCATGTCGGGCGACACGATCCTCGTTGGGGAAGGACAATTCGAAGTCCTGACCCCCGCCGAAGGCTGGCCCAAGGTAAAAGTGGTCGTCAAAGGGACCACGATTTACCGGCCGGATATCTTGGTGCGGACGTCTTAGGCCGCTTGGCGGAAATCCGACGTTAAAAAAAGAGCCCTCGCTTACGCTTCGGGTTTGTGGGATTTACCAACCCGAAGCGTCAGCGAGGGCTTTTCACTTTTTGCTTAGGTCACTCTCGCGATCAAACCACCTTCGCGTTGATCCAAGGCATCATCGCCCGCAGTTCTTTGCCGACTTTCTCGATCTGATGATCTCGGTCGCGTCGGCGCATGGCTTGGAAGGTCGGCTGGTTGGCCTTGTTCTCGAGGATCCATTCCTTGGCGAATTGGCCCGATTGGATCTCGTGCAGGATCTTCTTCATTTCCTGCTTGGTCTGCTCGGTCACGATTCTCGGGCCGCGCGTGTAGTCGCCGAATTCGGCCGTGTTGGAGACGCTATACCGCATGTAGTTGAGGCCGCCCTGATAGAACAAGTCGACGATCAACTTCAGCTCGTGCATGCACTCGAAGAACGCCATCTCGGGCTGATAGCCGGCCTCGACGAGCGTCTCGAATGCCGCTTTGACGAGGGCGCTGACCCCGCCGCACAGCACGCATTGCTCGCCAAACAGATCGGTCTCGGTCTCTTCGGCGAAGGTTGTTTCGATCACGCCGCCGCGCGTTCCGCCGATGCCCTTCGCATACGCGAGGCCCAGTTTGCGAGCCTGGTCCGAGGCCCCTTTGCCGAGAGCGATCAATGAGGGGACGCCGCCTCCTTTCACGTATTCACTGCGGACCAAATGTCCCGGACCCTTTGGGGCGACGAGAGCCGAGTCGACGCCCTCGGGGGGAATCACCTGGCCGAAGTGAATGTTGAATCCGTGTGAGCAGAGCAGCAGATTGCCCTTCTGCAAGTTCGGGCGGATCTCGGAACGAAACAGGTCGCCCTGCACTTCGTCGGGGAGCAAGATGTTGACGATGTCAGCGGCCCTCGTCGCATCCGCCAGCGAGACCGGTTGGAAGTCGTGCGAGACGGCCAGGTCGTAATTCGCGCTGCCGGGTCGCTGTCCGATGATCACTTTGCAGCCGCTGTCGCGCAGGTTTTGAGCTTGAGCGTGTCCCTGGCTGCCATATCCGAGAATGGCAATCGTCTTGTTCTTGAGGAGGGAGAGGTCGGCATCGTCGTCGTAGTAGATTTTGGCGGGCATTGTTTTGCCTGTTGCTTTGCAGAAAGAGAGTGCGGGAGACAGAGACTGGAACGAAAGCTCAGGCCGATTCCGAGTTCTCGGCCGATTCCGGCGATTCGACGGCGGAGCGCTCGCCGCCAGGTCGATCACCAACGGGACCGTCGACGGTGAAGGCCGCGTCGCGCAGCATGGCAATCCGACCCGTACGGACCATTTCCAGGATTCCGAACGGTCGCATTTGCTCGATAAAGGCTTCGATCTTGCTCTCGCGACCGGAGATTTCGACCATCACGTGGTCGGGGCTGACGTCGACAATGCGAGCCCGGAAGATTTCGGTCAGCTCTTTGATCTGCGAGCGCCCGCCGCCCGTCGTGCTGACTTTCATGAGCATGAGATCGCGCTCGACGTAATCCTTCGTGGAAAAGTCGAGCACCTTGACGACGGTCACGATCTTCTCGAGCTGTTTGCGAACCTGGTCGAGGACCCGGTCGTTGCCGTTGACGACGAACGTGATCCGCGAAAAGCTCGGATTTTCGGTCGCGCCGACCGCCAGGCTATCGATGTTGAAGGCGCGGGACGCCAACATCTGAGAAACGTGGGCCAAGACCCCGGGCTGATTCATGACCAGCGCCGAGAGCACGTGTCGCATAAAAAGCCTTCACCACGACGGATTTAGCGGTTGGCGGAGCCCAGACCCGCCGGAAAACGCTCAGTCTAAAGGAGCCACCGAACCTTCACAACCAAATGGCCTCAAGCCGCTTGCGCGAGATGCAATCCGACACGAGTGCTGTTATCTTCACACAAAATGAACTGGTTTCGACACGCCTTTGCGCTCGATCCCCCCGGCTCCTCCCACGGGCAAATTGAACCAACCGCAGAGGAACGGGCGGTCGTCGATCGGCTCTGTGGCATTCTGGTTCGGCGGCGGATGACTCTCCCCGCGGTGACCTTTTTGGAAATGTCGCGACCCCTCAATCGGATCGCGGCACAGGCCCTCTATTTTTTCCAGCCCGTCGCCTCGCTTGCGCTGACAGGTGACGACTACAACCGGTTCGCGCGATTTCTCGAAAAGTCCGGCTCGATCGAATATCTATGCCGGCGGCTCGAGGATCTCGCAGCGGATGCCACCGACTCACCGACGACTGCTCCCCCAGAGCCGTCTGCGACCGAGTCGGACGGGGCGGCCGCTGTTGCGCGCGAATGATGCGTAAGCCGATGGATCTCGATCAGATCAACGTTATCTTCGCGACCGACTGCGGTAGCACCACGACCAAAGCCATCCTGATCGAACGGGTCGGGAACGGCTATCGGCAAACCTACCGCGGCGAAGCGCCCACCACGGTCGAAGAACCGGTGGCGGACGTCACCGTCGGCGTGATCAACGCGGCGACCGAAGTCGGCGAGCTAGCCGGTCGGCGGCTGGTAAACGATCAGGGCGAACTGATTCGTCCCGCCCACGGTAACGAAGGCTGCGACATCTATATCTCGACTTCGAGTGCCGGCGGCGGATTGCAGATGATGGTGGCTGGCATCGTCCGCGAAATGACCGCGGCCAGTGCCAAACGGGCTGCGCTCGGCGCGGGTGCGATTGTGATGGACGTGATTGCCGCCAACGACAAGCGGCTGCCCCACGAGCAAATCCACCGAATTCGCGATCTGCGGCCCGACATGATTCTTGTCTCCGGCGGCACGGACGGAGGAAACACCGCCAAAGTGGTCGAGATCGCCGAGCGCATCGCCCCCGCGCGCCCCCAGCCACGGTTCGGCAAGAACTTTCGCATGCCGCTGATTTATGCGGGCAACCAGGATGCAACCGAACTCGTCCGCGAAGCCCTCGGCGACAGCGTCGAATTGTTTGTCGTGCCGAATCTGCGACCGGTGCTCGAACGCGAGAATCTCGGGCCAGCCCGTGATCGCATTCACGATCTGTTCCTCGAACACGTGATGGCGCATGCGCCGGGCTACGACAAACTCATCCGCTGGGCCGATGCGCCGATCATGCCCACGCCGGGAGCCGTCGGCGACATTCTGCAGATGATCGCCAAGCGCGAGGGGATCAACGCGGTCGGCGTCGACATTGGCGGCGCCACGACGGACGTTTTCAGCGTCTTCTCGGGCAACTTCAACCGCACCGTGAGCGCCAACCTGGGGATGAGCTATTCGATCTCGAATGTCTGTGCCGAAGCCGGGATGGACAACATCTTGCGTTGGGTGCACGTCGACATGGACGAGCGGACGCTGCGGAACCGGGTCAAAAACAAGATGATCCGCCCGACGACGATTCCGCAGACGCTCGAGGCCTTGATCTTTGAACAGGCTGTGTCTCGCGAGGCGCTGCGGCTGGCTTACGTGCAGCACAAAGAATTTGCGACGTCGCTCAAAGGCGTTCAGCAGCAGCGCACGGTCGGCGATCTATTCAACCAGGGGGGGGCGCAATCAATCGTCGACAACATGGCGCTCGACCTGCTCGTCGCGTCTGGCGGTGTGCTCTCGCACGCCCCGCGGATGGAACAGACAGCCGCCATGCTGATCGATGCGTTCGAGCCGGAAGGCGTCACCACGCTCGCAAAGGACAGCATCTTCATGATGCCGCACCTCGGTGTGCTGGCGCAGGTTCACCCACAGGCGGCGATTGAAGTCTTCGAGCGCGATTGCCTGGTTTATCTCGGAACGTGTGTCGCACCGAAGGGAGCGGGCGCGCTGGGCAAGCCCTGTTTCCGCTTCCGCCTCAGCGGCTCGGGACTGAACGAGACGGGGGACGTGGAGGTCGGAGAAATGCGGAAGATCGCTCTCGAGCCGGGAAAGACGGCGACGATCTCCGTCGAGCCGGCTCGAGGTTTCGACTGCGGCGCGGGCCCCGGCAAGCCCGTCGAGAAGGAAATTCGGGGCGGCACCGTCGGCGTGATTCTCGACGGACGCGGCCGACCGCTCCAATTGCCCGAAGAAGAATCGCAACGTCGCAAGCTGTTGACGACGTGGGTGAACGCACTCGACTTGTACAACTGAGAACGTCAGCCGGAAGTCCTCTCTAACGCATGGCCACGTACACACCCGGTCTTAAAGTCGTCACCCAAGTTCGGCACAGGGTCCGCCGCGTCTTGCCGATCGCCGGCGAGGTGCTGGTGAAAGCGGGCGACCACGTCAACGCCGAACAGGTCGTCGCCGAGACGTACATGCCGGGCGACGTGACGCCGCTCAACTTGTCGAACATTCTCTCGATCTCGGCGACAGAAGTGAAAGACTGTCTGCTCAAGTCGGAGGGCGAGCGGGTCGAGCCGGGGGAAGTGCTGGCTCGCACCAAGGGCATCTTCGGGCTGTTCAAGAACGATTACCGCACGAAAGTCGGCGGAATTCTCGAATCGGTGTCGGCCGTCACCGGTCAGGTGATTTTGCGCGGCAAGCCGATTTCCGTGCAGGTGCGAGCCTATCTCACCGGCACCGTCATCGAGGTGGTGCCGCGCGAAGGAGTCGTCGTCGAAGCCGACGTCTCGCTGATTCAAGGCATCTTCGGCGTCGGCGGCGAGGCCTATGGACCGATCGCCGTCGTTTGCCGCGATCCAAGCGAACGCCTGGACGCGGGCCAAATCACAGTCGAGCACAAAGGCAAGATCGTGATCGGCGGCGGACGGATGACAGGAGAGGCGATCCACCAAGCCGTCAAAGTCGGCGCCGCAGCGATCGTCTCTGGCGGAATCGATGACCAGGATTTGAAAGAAATCTTGGGCTATGACTTGGGTGTTGCCGTCACAGGTTCGGAGCGGATCGGCGTGACGTTGATCGTTACGGAAGGATTCGGCGAGATCGCCATGGCCGAGCGGACGTTTCGGCTGTTGACTTCGCGAAACGGCGCCGCGGCCGCCGTCAGTGGCGCAACCCAAATTCGCGCAGGCGTGCTGCGGCCGGAAATCGCTATTCCCATCGAGCACACGGGATCCGCCTCGGCCCGCGATGAGGCGACCATTGATTCGACGCTGAAGATCGGCGCGAACGTGCGAATCATTCGCGACCCGCACTTCGGCGTGATCGGCAAAGTGTCGGGCCTGCCGCACGAACTCACGACTCTCGAGTCGGGATCCAAAGCCCGGGTGCTCGAAGTGGCCGTCGACGGATCACAAAAGATTGTGGTCCCGCGAGCGAACGTCGAGCTCATCGAGACCTGATAGAGGGGGGAACCAGCCTATGCATCTGCGATCTAGGCGAGCGGCCGGTGTCAGCCGGCCGGTTCTGATCCTCCTCGGCGCACTGTTTCTCGTCTCGACGGCGCTCGTTCCATCCTTCGCAGCAGACGCACCGACACCTCTTTCCCCAGCGTCAGTGACGGCAGCCGATCATCCCTGGGACGATGGCACGAAACTCGATGTCACCTTCACACTCTCGCCGGATGATCGAGCCGAAGCCGACCACAAGGTCGTCGCGTTCTACACTGTCGAGCGTTCGGGCGAACGCGACGGCATATTTGAATCGGTCGGCTCGCCCATCATCCCGGCCAAAGCTGCCTACGAAGTTGGAAGCATCACGACGACGATCGATAAATGCCGCCGCGGCGAACCTTACTATTTCGCGGTGGTCGCGGTCGGCCCGGATGGACGTAAGTCTGCCCCTGTCATCACAAGTGCACCTGCCATCGGCGTCCGCCAGTGGTTCGACGGCGATCATTTATGGCTCGGCCTCACCATGGCCATTGTCTGCGGCACGATCGTGGCGTGCATCGAGCTGGCGCGCCGCGGTTGGCCGGTCAAAATCCGACGGATTGCCGGGCTTGATGCAGTCGAGGAAGCGGTCGGCCGCGCCACGGAAATGGGACGATCCGTCTTTTTCATCGCCGGCGTCCAGGATCTCAACGAAATGCAAACTGTCGCGGGAATCACGGTGCTCTCGCACGTGGCGAAAACCACCGCCGAATACGACGCGCGTCTTGAGATGCCCACGGCCCGCTCGCTCGTGATGACGACGGCCCGCGAAACCGTGCAGGCTTCCTACCTCGCGGCCGGCCGGCCCGATTCCTACGTCGAGGACAACATCTATTACGTGACCGACGAGCAATTCGGCTTCGCCGCCTACGCGACCGGAAAGATGGTCCGCGAAAAACCCGCCGCCTGCTTTTATATGGGCTGCTTTTTCGCTGAATCGCTGATGCTCGCCGAAACCGCCAACACGGTCGGAGCAATTCAGATCGCCGGTACGGCCGAACCGGCCCAGCTACCGTTTTTCATCGCGTCCTGCGACTACACCTTGATCGGCGAGGAATTCTATGCCGCGTCAGCGTACCTCTCGGGCGATCCGGATCAGCTGGGAAGCCTCAAGGGTCAGGATCTTGGAAAGATCTTTGTTGCCTGCTTGCTGCTCGTCGGCTCTCTGCTCGTCACTGGCGCCACACTGGCAGGTCGAACAAACGAGGTCCCGCAATTGAAAGCGGCGCTCACCAAGGCGTCCGCCTACCTAACCAACACCATGTTGAAATGATGAGGCGGAGCCCATGAAACGAACGGTTCCCCTGTTGATTGCGGCGCTCGCCGGCTATGTGCTGGTCTCGTCGCGATTCATCCCTCTTGCCGAGAAATGGGGAGAGGTCGAAGCAATTTGGTTTGACGTGCTCGCGGCCATCGCCTTCGTGCTCGGTGGCGGCAGCCTGCTCAAACTGCACTTGCGCAAGATCAGCGATCGGGCCGCCGGTTGGGGCTATTCGGCAGTCACACTAATCGCATTCTTGGGAACTCTGTATGTCGGCGTCGCAAAAACTGGCGCTCGACCATCGCAGGAGCAGGAGTTCTACGGCGAATCATTCGCGCCTCTAAAAGTCGAAGACCTGCCGCCCAGCCTGACGTTTCGGGTCGCTGGTTCGATCCCGACGCGCGCCGACGGCGAACCTCTGCCCATGAGTGTTCAGCAGCAACTCAGCCAGCAAGGTGGGGACGTCGTTTTCCGCGGCTGGATTTCGGGGCAGCAAGGCGCAGAGCTTGCCAGCTACAAGACCGATGTGTCGTGGGGCTGTACGGTCGAAAAGCTACTGAACCAGGCGGAGCCTCCCTCACCACTTAAGGGGAAGGTCTCCTACCTGGCTGACTATTCGCGACTCGCCTTTCGCGGTTTCATGACTGATGCAGACCACGAGGCATTGCTGAAGTTGGGTGACAGCGGGCCTTGGACCGCGGCCGTCGAGCAGCTTTGGACAGCGAGCCGCGCCAAGGCGGAAGTCTCCGTCGAGCAGCTGCCTGCCGGTTTCGCGGTTCCCGCGTCGATGCATGACTTTCTGGCCTATGACGCGACTGACCACAAGCTGGAAATTCGTGGGCCGATGTCCGTCGCGCAGCGTGAGCTCTTGGCCCGCGACCACTTTCCCCTCGTGCGGCCATCGACCCCCGAACAGCGCGCCGCCTTCCTCAAAGAGGTGGAATCGCACGGCGGCCAACTCAGTGAGGCGCAGGCGAAGGCGCTCGATCGAACCATGGCCTTCAGCTGGTCGATCGACCCACTGATCACCGCGCTGAACGACGCCGGCCATTCGGCGCCGGTATCCAAATCAGCTTGCGAGCTGTACCAGCTCCAGCAATCGCAAAACAAAGGGCCCGTGACGCCACCAACAGCCGCAGCCCCCAAGCCAGACACGAAATTGAACGATCGACAGCGCGCGGCGATCGACGAATTTGCCCGCAATCGGTCCGAGACCGTTGATGACCTCGCAACGAAGCTGCGCGCGGCAGGCCCGTTTACCGCACCTCAAGGAGTCGCCTTACAAGCCTTCTTCGCCACGATTCCCACGGTTGCTGAGCAAAACCTTGCGGCCTGCATCGAGGTCATGCGGATCGGCCATATCCCGCGCGAACAGCGCGACTTCTTGCGGAACGACTACCGCGAACAGAACCAGTGGCGCCAGACCGTCGGCGACCTGTTCATGAAGGCGCACAAGGTCAAGTATCCGTGGTCCGGCCAGTATAACTCGCCCGGCTCGTGGTTCGGATGGGCTTACGAGTACATCTTCAAGCCGTGCACGGCCACGATGTTTTCCTTGCTGGCGTTCTATGTCGCTTCGGCAGCCTTCCGGGCTTTCCGCGCGAAGAACCTCGAAGCGACCCTGCTGTTGGGGACGGCCTTCATCATCCTGTTGAGTCAGACGTTCGCCGGCTACTGGCTGACCTCGTGGCTGCCTTCCGACCCGCAGCAAAATGCCTTGGCGTGGCTTCGCATGGAGAACCTGAAGATTCTGATCATGCGCGTCTTCACGACGGCGGGCACCCGCGCGATCATGATCGGGATTGCCCTGGGTCTGGCTTCGACGTCGATCAAGATCATGTTGGGGCAGGACCGCTCCTATGTGGGAAGGGACTGATCCATGCGGTTTAACTGGGACAACATCGATCGTCGCTGGATCTTCCTGATGATGCTCGTCACGGTGGCGGTGCCGATCCTCTGGCAGGTCGCCTTTCCCGAAATTCCAACGCCCTACGCTCGCGCGGTTTTCGAGGCGATCGAAGAACTCAAGCCCGGCGACAAAGTGCTGGTCGCGTTCGACTACGACCCGGCCAGCGAAGCAGAGCTCGGCCCGATGGCCACCGA
>DASRXU010000589.1:0-18469 GCA_035687365.1 Planctomycetaceae bacterium
TCTTGGACGAGATCGGGGATATGCCCGCCGCCGTCCAGGCAAAGGTGCTGCGGTTTCTGCAGGATCAGACTTTCGAGCGAGTCGGCGGGGCGAAGTCGATCAGCACGCGAGTTCGAGTGCTGGCCGCGACCCACTTCAATCTGGAACAACTCATCGCCGATGGACGGTTCCGTGGCGATCTCTATTACCGTTTGAAGGAAATCACGATTCGGATCCCGCCACTTCGCGATCGCACTGAGGATATCGCAGAACTCGCTCACCACTTCCTGTTTCAGTTTGCGCGAGAGACCGGACGCGACGTGAGCACGTTCGCCCCGGAGGTCTTGGAGATCTTCCGACGATATCCGTGGCCTGGCAATGTTCGCGAATTGCGAGGTGTGATCAAGGAAACTGTGCTGAAGACCACCGGGCGGACGATCCTTCCCGAGTTTCTTCCTCCAGGACTGAGCGACGTCGGCAGAGAGGCGAGCGCCACGCTACGCCCGAACGTGAGCGAGCGTCCGGCCGACGTGGATTTTGTGGGAAGAATTGAGGCCATGCTGAGCGCCGGCGAGAAGGGAATGTACGACCGGGTCGTAAAGGCCGTCGAGCGGGAACTGATCATGCGCGTCCTTCGGCACTCCCAAGGTCACCTTGGCAACGCTTGCGAACGACTCGGCATTGATCGAAAAACGCTTCGCAACAAGCTCCGTGAGCTGGGGCTGACCACCGACAAAGGGGTAACGGACGGCGCGGATACGTCTGAAGACTGATCTCAGTCGCCGAGGCTTGGTTTCTTCGCACCGGACCAAACCCGCACCCATCGCTCGCTGCATCGGGACTCCCGGCTCGCCCAATTAGAACTTGCTGTTCACCGACGGTTGGGAGCAATTCCCAATTTACTCCCATCCATTTGGGACTTGCTCCCAATTCTCGCCCTTCCATCGCAGACCTTGGGAGCGGGACGTTTCTTTTTGCAACTTCACAACTCGTTGATTGAATTCAGGTTTCGGCAGATTTCTTGGGCGCGCTCCTCGCTCGGCCTGCGGTTTGCTTAAAGCGAGCAATCCCTTCCAACAGCGTCCGGGCCGATCCCGCTTTAGTACAACGGGTGGCCCCTGAGGTCGAAAATGCAGTCGAAGCGTTCAGGAACAAGGTTGAGCCGGTGGGTGCTGGCTCTCGCAGTCGTGGCGGCAGTGGTCGCAGGCAGCGGTTATTTGTTCGTACGCGGTAAGGCGGCTGCGGAGGGTGTCCGACCGAGCCAATCTGAAGGAAACCCCACCGGGAGTATCTCGGTCAAAGTGGTCTCGCCAAGCCCGGGTGGAATTGCTCGCGTGTGCCAGCAGCCTGGATCGGTTGAGCCGTTCGAATCGGCCGATCTGTACAGCAAAGTCTCTGGTTTCTTGGTGCAACAGAGTGTCGACATCGGCTACCCCGTGAAGGCCGGGGACGTTCTCGCGCGGATTTCGGTCCCGGAATACGAGAAGCAGGTGAAACAGGACAGCGCCGAGGTTGTGCGAGCAGAGGCGCGCGTCGACCAGATGACTGCCGCAATCACCACCGCCGAAGCCGACCTGGGCGCGGCAACCGCCGCAATCGCCCTGGCGCAAGCGGAGAAAGGGAGCAAGGCGTCATATCGAACTTTCCGTGAGAAACAGCGAGACCGGATTAAAGACCTCGTCGCCAGCCACTCCATCGAAGCTAAGCTCGCAGACGAGCATGAGGATCAATACCAAGCGGCCGTCGCCAGCGATCTGGCGGCTGGCGAAGCGATCGTCGCAGCCAGGCAGAAGGAAGCCGCCGCCCGTGCGCGGGTGAAACAAGCCCGGGCCGATCTCAGGTACGCCGAGGCCGAAGTAGCGACCGCCAAGGCGCAGCTTGAGAAGGCTCAGGTGCAGCTCGATTACACGGTCATCCGCTCTCCCTATACGGGGGTCGTCACCCAGCGCAATTTTCACCCCGGTGACTTCATCCGGTCCGCCGACGCGGGCTATGCACATGGCGAACGACTACCGATTCTGGCCGTCGAGCGGACTGACGTGATGCGGGTCGTGATTCAAGTCCCCGAACGCGATGTACCCTTTGTCGATCTGGGCGACCCGGCCACCGTCGAAGTGGATGCGCTGCCTGGCGTGGTGTTCAAGACACGCGGTGGCGACAAGATCGAGGTCTCTCGACTGGCTGCGTCCGAGGATCCGCAAACCCGAATGATGCGAACCGAAGTGCATGTCAAGAACCTCGATGGAAAGCTACGCCGCGGAATGTTCGGCCGAGTTGCTCTGACGCTGCAAGTCGGGGCGCCCGGCGCGTTCCGCATCCCATCCGCCGCTCTCACCGGGAAGGCTGACGGCGGCAAGGGAACGATTCGACTCGTCCGAAATGGCAAAGTGGTTTTTGTGCCGGTCCTCATCGGTGCCGACAACGGATCGGACGTTGAGATCCTCTCCGGATTGACGGCCGCGGATCGCGTCATCATCCGCGCCGGGGGGCCCGTGAATGAAGGCAGCACCGTTGCTGTGGCCGACTCGAAACTCTAATTGATTCGAACCGACGACCACCTCGCAGAACTGTGACCAAACCTAGAGCCGCTTCGAGAGATAACCAACGCGACGCATTGAATGACAGCCGCGTCGTGCCCACCAAACTGACTTCCTACCGTCCGCCCCGGTCCAAGTGCTTCGTCCGGGGCGAGGCCGCAAGCGACCCTGATTCATGAATGGTTTGATCCGCTTCTCACTTGGGAATCCCCGTGCGGTTACGGTCCTGGTGCTGACGATCCTGCTGGGCGGGATTGTCTCGCTTGCTTTGATTCCGGCCGACATTCTTCCGGTTTATCGCAGCCCGGCTGTCCAAGTCTTGACGTTCTACAACGGCATGGCCGCGACCAGTGTCGAGTCGGGGATCACCGCGCGAATGGAGCGGGGCACCGGTCAGGCGGCCGGGATCATGCGTCAGGAGTCTCGCTCGCTCCTGGGAGTCAGCATCGTCCGGAACTTCTTCGCGGGCGACGTCGACCCGTCTGGAGCCCTGACCCAGGTCAACTCGCTCGCGACCGTGGAAATTCCGACGTTGCCGCCGGGCACGCTACCGCCGGTCATCCTGCCGTACGATCCGACTTCGTCTACGCCGGTTTGTCTAGTCGCCTTGAACAGCAAGACGCAAGGCGAGTCGGCCCTCTACGACACGGCCCGATATCAAGTGCGGATGATGATCATGTCGTCCCGCGGAGCGAACGCGCCTGTCGTCTACGGTGGAAAGATTCGCACCATTCTGGCTTATCTCGATCGTGACCGATTGCAGGCCCACGGCTTGGCCCCTACTGACGTGATGCATGCGCTTGACCGGTTCAATATTTTCATCCCAGCCGGCGACGCGAAATTTGGCAAGTTCGATTACACGCTCGATTCCAACGCGATGTACGACACGGTCGAACGGATGGCCGACGTCCCGATCAAGACCGACGCCGCCGGCCACACGATCTTCCTCAAAGAGGTGGCCGTCCCGAAAGACGCGGCCACTATTCAAACGAACGTCGTACGCGTCGATGGCCGCCGGCAAGTCTACATCCCTGTTTACCGACAGTCGGGGTACAGCACGCTCAGCGTGGTCGACACGCTCAAAGACAATCTGCCGGACATGAAGGAACGGCTCACCACACCCGACGTGGATCTGAAGGTGGTCATGGACCAGTCGGTATATGTCCGCAAGGCGATCGAAAGCCTGGCGGAGGAAGGCGTGCTCGGCGCCCTCCTTTGCGCGTTAGTCATCCTGCTGTTTCTCGGCGAATGGCGGATGACGATGATCGCGGTCATGACGATCCCGGTCGCCATTCTGGGTACGGTCGCCTGTCTGTACGGGCTCGACCAGACCATCAACCTGATGACGCTGGCCGGACTCGCGCTGGCCATCGGCCCACTCGTCGATAGCGCAATCATTTGCCTGGAGAATACACACCGGCACCTCGGCCTCGGAGCCCAGCCCCACGAAGCTGCGTTTCTCGGCGCGAGCGAAGTTGCCCTGCCCGAGTTGATCGCCACTCTCTGCACGCTGCTCGTGTTACTTCCGCTGGCGTTGATGCCAGGGCTGGGAGCGTTTCTGTTCCGACCGATGTTTCTGTCCGTGGCATTCGCCATGGTGATCGCTTACGGCCTGTCGCGAAGCTTTGTCCCGGCGCGGTGCGCCACGTGGTTGAAGTCGCACGGTCACAAGCCGATTGAATCCCACGTCGCTGATTACGAACACCGCAACGATCACGAAAACCCTCCGCCCAAAGGACCGCTCGGCCACCTGTTCCAGAAGTGGGAGGCGGTGATCGATCTGGGCATCGCGATCTACACCCGCCTCCTGACGGTCGCATTGCACGCTCGTGCGCTCGTGATCGGAGCGGCTTTCGCGGCTCTAGCTGGAGTCATCATTCTGCTGGGTCCGGTTCTGCGCCGTGAATTTTTCCCGGAGGTCGACGCAGGCGCGTTTGAGATCTATGTCCGCGCTCCGTCTGGCACTCGCATCGAGGAAACTGAAGCGAAGATCGCCGGTGTGGAACAGTTCGTGAAGGATCAGCTCGGCGATGACTTGGAACTCGTGATCAGTGAAATCGGACTGACGCCCAACTGGTCGGCCGCCTACACTCCGAATGCCGGGCCGATGGACGCAGTCGTCAAGATTCAGCTCAAGCCCGAACGATCGCGGTCGGCGCAAGAAAACGTCCAGGTCCTGCGCCAGGGGCTTGCCGCTGACTCGCGTTTCTCTGACTTGGAGTTCGCCTTCGACGCGGGCGGCATGGTGCGAGCGGCAATGAATGAGGGTAAATCGACGCCGATCAACGTCCGCATCACTGGCAAGAATATGCAGAAGGCGCGCAAAGTGGCCGAAGGGATGCTGAGCGAGGTCAAGGCCGTCGACGGCGTGGTCGACGCCCGCATTATCCAGCGGCTCGACTATCCGCAGTACGTCCTGGAGGTGGATCAAGCGAAAACGGCCGCGCTGGGGCTCAATCAGGCCGACGTGATGCAAAACGTGGTATCGGCATTCAATTCGAGTGTCCAATTCAACAAGAAGAATTTCTGGATCGACCCCAAGAGTTCCAACCAATATTTCGTAGGCGTGCAGTATCCGGAACAGGACATCTCCTCTGTCGACACCTTGCTCGACATTCCGATCACGGGATTGGGACAGAAGCGGCCGATTCCACTGCGCAACATCGTCAAGGTTCCGCTTCCGCGCGTGGAGGTGCCGGCCGAGATCAATCACTCCAACCTGCAGGCGACGATGGATCTGACGATGGGCGTCCATGGCCGGGACATTGGGCACGTCGCTGAGGATGTGAGCCGGATCGTGGCGAAATTCGGCAAGGAGCGGGCCGACGGCGGCTGGAGCCCGTTCGACCCGGAAGATACGGCCCACAAAGTGATGGAGGGGGCGAAAATCGTCGTGGTCGGCGAGTATCAAAAAATGCAGCAGACCTTCCGATTCCAGGCGCTGGGCATGGCCGGGGCGGTCCTGCTGATCTACTTCTTGATGGTCGCTTTGTTCCGGTCTTACTTGACCCCGCTGGTTGTGCTGTCAGCGGTGCCCGTCGGCCTGGTCGGGGTGATCCTCATGCTCTACTTCACGGGCACTGCGCTCAACGTGCAGTCGCTGCTGGGAGTGATTTTCATGGTGGGGATCGTGGTCTCCAACACGGTTCTCTTGATCGACTTTGCGGAGAACGTGCGAAAATCGGACCGTGTCACTCCCGCGGAGGCGATTCTCCGGGCCGCTTCGGTCCGCGTGCGACCCGTGGTCATGACCGCGCTGGCGACGTTCTTCGCCCTCATCCCGATGTCTTTGGGATTGAGCCGCGGGAGCGAAGCAAATGTTCCACTCGGCCGCGCGGTCTTGGGCGGCCTGATCGCGGGCCTCGTCACCACCCTGTTCGTCGTCCCATGCGTTTACTCACTTGTCGTGCCGAACAAGTTTGAGGACGACCTCCAATCGATTCCAGGAGAACCGGCATAGAACGCCCACGGAACGCCGCCAACCAGACTGCGAGTTTGAATGTTTAATCTACTGCCGAAGTACGTCCATTATTTCGACTCCTTCGAGCGAGCGGCACAGAACGCAGTCCACTGCGCGGAGCTTTTGGCGGACTTAGCGCAGAAGGGGGATGACCAGGGCAACCAGTTGGTGACGGCGATCATCGAAGGGGAACGCGAAGGGGACAAAATCACCCACGAGACGCTCGATCGACTCGAGCGACGCTACTTTGCTCCGATTGATCGAGAGGACGTCTACGACTTGATTTGGCGGATTGACGACGTGGTCGACCGGATTGACGCCGCCGGTCAGCGGATGATGTTTTACAAGATCGTCGTCGTTCGCCAAGACTTCATCAGCCAATGCGCTGTGCTGCTGAAGGCCACCCATTTGATGGCCATCGCGGTGTCGGGCCTGCGCCACATCAACGGCCCGAAGCCAACGACCGATACCGCGTCCGTCGATGAATTAAAGATCGTCGTCCACCAAGCGGAGGAGGAGGGCGACAACATTCATCACCAGTTTCTGGCACAGCTCTTCGATGGCCAACTCGACGCTTTCCAAGTGATCAAGTGGAAGGAACTCTACGAACTGGTCGAGCAAGCAATCGACTATTGCGACGACGTCACCTGTGTGGTTCACCGCATCGTTATGAAGAATGGCTGAAACGGCTGACGTCATCCCCGGCCACAAACACCGAACTGGACCTTTGACGATAGAGCCTTCGCCGAACCGATGTGATCGATCTACGAGGGAAAGCAAAAGGAGCATGACGCATGGCGATAATTGAGCCTGATTCAATCGGTGATCGCCTTCACGCTACGAAGCAACGCGCAGGCACGGGATTCTTACTGGTCTTCATCTTCGCGCTCGTGGGATGCGTGATACTTTACGTTTGCCACAGGGCGTGGTGACCAAATCGTCAACTAGCTTCGCCCCACGCGATTGCGCTGATCGGACATCGGTCACGTCGAGGACACCTCGATTTTTGGGCATGCGGTCCGAAAAACGTTCCTCAAACGGGACGTCCCACAATCGACGAGTTTTTGAAACTCGATCGTCTCCGGGCAGGTCTATTGGCTGTCCGAACTCGGACAAAGCGCGCGACAGCGAGCGCCGCCTAACAACCAGAGCGACAGGACACGGTTAGAACTTGTCATTGCTGCCGCCCGCGAGGTACACCGGTTTCCCGCGTTTTCGAGCGCCTTATTAGCGGTGCAGAAACATGTGCAAATCAACGCATGGGCTCGGCGATGGGTGATAACGCTCAGTTCGGTCGACCGTCAGGAACGTGCCAGTGACATGGCCGTGCGCATAGTAAAGGGCCAGGATCGTAGTGGTCCCGACGGCGAGAACGTTGACATTCCCATCGCTTGTACTGATTTGAAAGACGCCTCTCCACGTTCGGCCGTCGTCGCTCGAAAAGGCCAGCCAGCCGTTTGGCCGGGAGTAGGCGGCCACCATCAACTTGTTTCCCAATGTCGCCGCAATGGGCGACGTGCCGCGATCGAGGATTTGTACGGGCGGCAACCACGAGACACCTTCGTCGCAGGAACGTGCCGCGTACAGCGGTGTGGGAAAGACCGGCGCCTCCGGAAAGCTGAGGCGGCCCCCGCTCCGCATGAGACAGAGGAGATCCCCGTCTGGTGCCCGAACCAGATGGGCCTCACCGAACCCTTCCTGCGTGACTGCCGGCGCGAGGGCGAAACGCTTGACGGTGAAGTCCGGGTTCTCGCCACGAGCCAGCATTTGGTCGGCGGCGACTGTGATCGCCCGTCCCCACGTGCGTCCTCTATCCGACGAGAAGACCACGATGGTGCGCGTCTTGCGCATCTTCATCGAAACGGGATAGCCTTCGGCCGGTTGTTGATCTTCGGCGTAAGTGCCGTACATCGTTGCCATGAGGTCGCCGTTTTTCAGCTGGGCGATTCCATGATGGAGCATCAGACCACCGGGCTGCGTCTTGCCGTCATCGCCGACTATGGAGACCGCCCGCGGCGTGTCAACGATTCCCTCCTCTTCGGTGATCGTCTTCCAATTGTCGAGCGAGCGCCGCTGATTCAGCGAAAACTTTCCATCGGGCCGCCGATTCGTCGTTGGATAAATGCTGAGGATTTCGCCGTTGCCGAAATCCAGGACTGTTTCGTCATCGGGACCACGCGGGCCTTTTTTCCACGTGCGGCCGTCGTCATTAGACCAAACACTGTAGGGATGGTTTCCCGTCATGCTTCCGATAAGGACGAGGCGACCATCCTGTAATCGGGTGCCCCGCACGTCAGAGGCATCTGGAATCACGACGGTCTTCCCCGGAATCACGCGAATGCCATGAGTTTCGGGGAGTACGCTTGTGAACCGCGGTTGAACGACGGCCGCGCTCGCAGTGTCAGCTGCTTGGGTCGCCGACGAGGAACGGGGGAGAGCGATCGGCGTGAGTGCAGGCAGCACCGCAACCACAAGGAACCAAAATCCGACAACAAGCCGACGCGTAGCCATGCCCGATCGTACCATCAATTGCTGGTCGAGAACTCGGGCGAGGGGGAATGGCCAGTCGAACGTCTCCTGTTCTACGTCTCTCTGGTTCTATTGTTCCGGCGAATCGAGGATAACGAGATTTGAAATCGAATCGGAAAAAACGTTCCTTTGATGCTCAGCCGTTCAAGCCACTTTGGCGGGGCGAGCGATTCCCATAAAACGTTTGAGTTCTCGGCACGAAAATCGGGCGTCAAAAAACGGGCGAGAATCCGGGACGAGCCAGGGCGCGGCTCTCATCTAACGGTCGATTTTTGGCGTTCGCAGAAAACGCTTGAGATTACCGGAAAACCGCAGGTGCAAGAGCAGCGCCGTCAGCTATGCCTTCTTCCCAGCCCCAGCGCGCGAAATGGTGGCTCGATCATTCTCGGAGTCTTGGGTGAGCCCATTTTACCCTAGCTCCAGCGACCCGATGCGCGCGCATCAAACTAAACCTTGATCTGCATGCCACCCTCCCGCTTTTGAAGGTATAGGGCGCCCGGCCTTTACCAGCACCCGGTTCGATCCCGATTTAGCGTGGCGGTGCTGCCACGAAGAATCCCCCGGGGAAATGAGAAAATATTGGCATTTTACGCAATCGAAGTTAATCTCAAGA
Source organism: Planctomycetaceae bacterium (assembly GCA_035687365.1). Taxonomy (GTDB): domain Bacteria; phylum Planctomycetota; class Planctomycetia; order Planctomycetales; family Planctomycetaceae; genus DASPSM01. Next base: position 9,119 of record DASRXU010000589.1, read on the forward strand.
AAGTCCCAAAATGGCTTTTGCAACCAGACGTTTTGCGGGCGTGAAGAGCGCCAGAGTCAACGCATCCAACACGTCGCGCCGAAACGCAGCCACAGCTCATTTCCTTCCGGAGGTCAAAATGAACCGTATGTCATCGGGATACGCGCTTGGGCTCCTGTTGACCTTCGTTGGAGTCGGCCTTGCCGACGAAGCGAAGGTGATTAAGCCCGATCTGTCCCTCGTGAACGATGGCAAAACGTTCAATGTCGTCAACGCCAACGCGGAATTGACAAAGAAAGCGGGCAAACCAACCATCGTCAATCTCAAGGTCAAAGGCGGCGACATACCTGGGCGAAGCAACATTGGCCTCGCACTCGTCGAGGGTCCGGAGTTTTCGGAAGGGACCATCGAGCTTGATATGAAGGGCTTCGGGCGAACCCAGCCGTGTTTTCTGGGTATCGGTTTGAATGTCGTCGACGAAAAGACTTTTGAGTCCGTCTATTTTCGGCCGTTCATGTTCTCCCGTGGCAATACCGAAGCGATTCAATACGTTTCCTGGCCCGACAACGGCTGGAAGAAGTTGCGAACGCCCGGCTATGTGGCTGCCGCAAACCCAGTCCCGAGGGCATCCGACTGGTTCCATGCCCGCTTCGAAGTGACCGCAAAACAAGTCAAAGTGTTCGTCGATAACGCGAAGCAGCCCAGCATGGTCACCGATCGAATCACGACTCGTGAAAAAGGAAGGGTCGGACTGTGGGTCGATAGCGGCAACGGCTATTTCCGCAATCTCAAGATCACGCCCGCGAACTAATCGCTTTCGGGTAACTAACAGCCGCACGAAGAGGTGCCGGGGCGATCCGCAAACAGGTCGTTTTTCGGCAAGGTCGGGAGAGTTGAGTAATCGAGACAACTGCCGACGAAGCGTCGCCAGCCCGGACTTCCGCCGAGAGCCGGGATCGCGAGCATTATCCGCCCAGCCGCGCCAGGAACTTCTCGATCGCGGGATTCACATGGTCAGGGTGCGTTAGGTGGCCGCCGCCTTTGATGACCACGAACTGCGCGCCGGCGATGCTCCCCGCTAGCGCCTGGCCGCAATCCAGCGTGATGGCGGTATCTGCGTCGCCATGGATCACGAGCGCGGGCGCTTTGATCTTGCGGATCTCGTTGCCGATGTCGTCGCGCTCGGCCAGCGTGTGAAAGCATTGCAGGAGGTTCACCGGCTTCCAGCCACGCCATTTCCTTTTCCATTCAGCGGCGCCGGGCCAGTTCCGGCCCAGGATGATTTGCTCCACCGTGTCTGCCATCGAGTCGGGCAAGCCCTGTGAGGCCCAGATGTCGAGCATCTGCTTGTAGCCCACCAACTTGGCCGGATCTTCGGGGCCGGCCTGCGTGTCGATCAGGATCAGCGCACGTACGCGCTCGGGGTGCTTAAGGGCGCACCGCAGCGACAGGTACCCGCCCTGCGACATCCCGGCGAGCACCGCCTGCTGCAAGCCCAGGTGATCGAGCAAGCCAACCAGGTCGTTGGCCGAGTCGTAGTAAGTGAACGGCGCGAGCGTGTCGCTGGCCGTGCGGCCGTGGCCGCGCTCGTCCCAGCTGATGCAGCGGTACCTGGACTCGAGCGCCGCCACCTGCGGCGCAAACATGCTCTGGTCCATCAGCAGACCGTGCGAAAAAACGATGGCCGGACCTTTGCCCCCGGTGTCCTCGAAGTAAAGCTCCTGCCCGTTGACTTGTGCGAACGGCATGGCGCCTCCTCCCGATACGGCCAGAATGTCGTGTCCGGCCTTGAAGAAAAAGTGGCTGGGTCCTAAGTCCAAAACTTGCCCGCCGATGCGGGGTCCCAAAAAAACGGAGGGTACGGGTAGTCCGCTTGTCGCGCGACACTTATCGGTGATTTGGTGGCGATAGCGAGAAAGGCTTGAGTTTCCGAACGAAACGAACTACGTGTTCGACTTGAAAGTGGACGGTCAGGAGCCGGTCCAACATCGGGGGCGGCACGGCTCAATCGAGGTGCCCGAGTGAATTGGCGGGTCAAATAAGGACTATCTGCCCAGTTTCAGAACGGTACGGCCCTGTCTGAAAACGTGACAAAACCGAAATCGCGTGGGGTGTGGAACTGCGGTTCCCGTTCCGTCCCCGGCGCCCATTGGCTGAATTGCTCGTTCGTCTTGCCGCCACAGCGGTTGAGATTGAGCCGCCAGACATCGCCCGACTTGGGTGGAATGTGACGGGCGGCAGGGGCGTATGCCTTGAACGGAATGGCGACTTCGAGGGTCCACGAATCGTCGCGGTCGGAATCATTGTTGAGCGTCCCGTTGATCCGCGTTGCAATGCACAAGCCCTCAGCATTCCAATTCGAGTGCCATTTGCTGTCGGGGCCATGGGGATGGAAAGCATCGAAGACGGCTCCGTTGACATTCATTTCGATATTGAAATAGCTCTCTGGACGACTCGAATCAGGAGCTGCAAAGACCTCGACGCAGTCGTCGTTCCACACAGGAGTGTCGTGTCCCTTGTGTTTGGCCGAGATGTGCTCGTCCTGGCAGAGGTAGGCGACGTAGAGGTAGTTATCGTCCCAGAGGATCTTGGCGACCGTCTGCTCTTTTTTCCCCGACTTCCACCAGGCGAAGCGAAACGGCCCGACGCTCGGAGCGGAAAACCACGCCGGCTCATCGAGTCGACCGTCGATGACAATCGGCGTTGCTGCACGGTAAATCGTGTACCTCGGACGATCGTCACCCGCCGCCGTCGAGGTCACGAGCAGAAAAAATGACAAGCACAAGCAGGTGCGAGCAATCATCGAACGCTCCGGAATATTCGTAGATTTGGAAATGACGAATAACCGCCGGCTCTTGGAGCCGGCACACACGGCCGGCTCATGCAGGTCACCGACCAGACTTCGCGCAGCGAACGCTCGTAGGCGGCTCCGGCACGCCCAAGGTGGCGGGCGACCTCCGACCTTGAAGTTGTCGTAGTCGGTTCCCCCAAACAGTCGAGATCATCGACCAGCTCCTCATGAGTCATGGCGTGTCGTTTAAACATCCACCAGAAAATGGGGCGGGCTTCCCTTGCCGACTGTTCGACCTCTTCGGACACAGCTTGTTTTCACAGCGACGAATCCTGCCCATCCGGCTGCCGCAGCAACAACCTCGTCTCAATCTTCCGCGCGGACGTTGACAGCTTCGCCGCCGCTGATGGTCATCATCGCTTCCATCACCGATGGGTCGATTTGTTTCGAGATGAAGTGCACGGACATGTCAGCAAAGCCAACAAAACACCCGCCTCGATACGGCCCGCCGATACCGTCGGGACCATTGACATACGGCTTTTCTGTGAGTGACCGAATGGTCGCTGGTCCACCGGCCGCCCACGAACCGTAGTTGTTCGACGCTTCGCTCACCATTGCCGTATTGGACAATCCGTCCTTGATGTCAGTCATCCGCGTGCCGCGATCGTATGCGAAGCATCCCGCCCTGGGATCAGTTGCCGGGAGCAGGGGTCCGTCGGTGCCCAGTCCGCCCCATCCCACGTAGTGTGTCAGGCGGTAGCTTCCCCTCTTAGTATCTCCGACGCCAGGATTGATGAACACCGGCCATTCCACAGCAAGAGCCTGCCGATTGGCTTGGTCGTCCCACGATTTGTTCAGGTCGAGCAGCTCGTAGATAACGACCCCCTCCAGATAGGGCATCAGGTCGGCCTCCCAGCTTAATCTTCTGTCCGGCTTGAGCTCTTCGTTCGGGTGCGTGCCGCGGGGAAACATGAAGTTAAACTCGTGATAGCTGCGCATCGATAGAAGGAGCTGCTTGAGGTTGTTCCTTGATTGAGTGCGTTGAGCGGCTTCTCGTTGGAACAGTAGGATCGAAGCTACAACGGCACAGAGTCCCAACACGCTCCCCAAGATGATCAAACGTCGGCGCATGAGTCGCCCCCGAAATGTGACTTGGCTTTCTCAGCGGAATTCTGACCGTGCTAAGTAGCTTTTCCACGAGGCCAACAGTACACCTGACGGCTTCAATCCTTCAAGGACATTTCCTTTCGCCCAACGTGCAGCGGCGCCGACGGGCACGGAGCCCGCCATGAGACCATGACAATTGTTTCGCTAAGGCACGCGTTTCACGATATGTCGGAAAACAAGATGGCACGACTCAAAGTCGGCGACCGTGCACCGGACTTTTCTGCAACCGCCCACGACGGCAGCACGATCTGTATGTCTGATTATTTGGGGAAACGCGGGTTGGTGATCTTCTTTTATCCAAAGGACGGCACCCCAATTTGCACAAAAGAAGCCTGCGCATTTCGTGATTCCCATGAACGATTCAGTGACGCCGGTATATACGTGATTGGGGTCAGCGGCGATTCCGATGAAAGCCACCTCGCATTCGCGCGGCAACACAAGCTGTCATTTCCGCTGATCAGTGATAAAGACGGCTCACTTCGCAAGGCATTCGCGGTTCCGAAAACGATGGGACTCTTTCCGGGACGCGTCACCTACGTCATCGACAAAGCAGGGATCATCCGAAAAATCTTCTCGGCGCAATTCGCTTCGGAGCAACATGTCCACCAGGCTCTCATAGCCGTTGGCGCAGTAAGCGCATGACAAAGGCCCGGAGCCGCTTTGCCCAGACGCTAGCAGCAGCCGTCGAGCGGGCCTGTGCGCTGATCCAGAATTCCGTCGGCCCTCGGGGTGATGACGCGCCAAACGGCAGGCGAAGCACCTGCTTCCCTTGGATCCTGTCGTTCGACGGCCGGAGTCGTGCTGTGTCCCGGCCAAGCGTTTTGCTAGTCTCATCCCGTGTCGGAGTCCGCGGAGCACCGGACGCTCGAAACTCCGACGCATTCTCTTGCCGGCATTCGGAGCTCGTGCATGCTGACGCTGCAGGGTCGACCATTTCCGGGACCTTCGTTCTGCGATCGGTTGAGGCGGCGGAATTTCCTCAAGATCGGGACCCTGGGCATCGGCGGCCTGACACTGCCTCAACTCTTGAGGGGGGAGGCTGCGGCTGGGGTTGGTCATTCGATCAAGTCGGTGATCATGATCTACCTGGTCGGTGGGCCACCCCACCAGGACATGTTCGACTTGAAGCCACTGGCGCCGAAAGAAGTTGCCGGGCCTTGGCGGCCGATCGCGACGAACGTGCCCGGCTTTGAGGTTTGCGAAGCATTCCCGCGGCTGGCGAGGATGGCCGATAAATCGCCGTCATCCGCTCGCTCGTCGGAAATCAGTCCGATCACGACGCCGTCCAGGTCTTCAACGGCCATCATCCGGGCAAGGCCACTGCGTCGGGAGGTTGGCCGCAGTTCGGCTCAGCCGTAGCCCGGCTGCAAGGCCCGGCCGACAGCGCGACGCCTCCGTTCGTCAGTCTCTGTTATCCCTGTTCTCATCCGCCGTACAACGAACCGGGCCCCGGTTTTTTGGGCGCGGCTCATTTGCCGTTTCGGCCGATGGGGCCGACGCGACAAGATATGGTTCTGCACGGGGTGACACTGGAACGTCTGGCCGAGCGGCGGACGCTAATGGGAAGCTTTGACCAGTTCCGTCGTGACGCCGACCTCTCCCGGACAATGCAAGCGATCGATCACTTCACCGAGCAGGCGATGGGGCTTCTGACCTCGTCTCGCATGGCCGAGGCGCTGGACATCTCGAAAGAAGACCCGCGCGTCCGCGCACGCTATGGCACAGGTGACCCAAACGTCTTCATCGACGGCAACGGAGCCCCGCGCGTCCCGCAAAGTCTGTTGCTGGCCCGCCGGCTGATCGAAGCCGGTGCCCGAGTGGTGACCCTCAATTACAGCAAGTGGGACTGGCACGGCGGATCCTATGGCAGCATCTTCTCGCGCGAGGCGGAGGATTTTCCCGTATTCGACCAATGTTTGAGCGCCCTCGTCGAGGATCTTCACCAGCGCGGACTCGACAAGGAATGCGCCGTGGTCGTTTGCGGCGAGTTCGGCCGCACGCCGAAGATCAGCCCGCAAGCCGGCCGCGATCACTGGCCGCAGGTCAACTTCGCCTTGCTGGCCGGCGGGGGAATGCGGACCGGTCAGGTCGTTGGCGCGACCGATCGAATCGCTGGTGAAGCAATCTCTTGCCCTGTCACATTCGGAGAGGTCTACGCCACGCTGTTTCATCACCTCGGGATCGATCCGTCGCAAACAACGCTCCAGGACCTCAACGGCCGCCCGCAGTACCTCGTCGAAGATCACGCTAAGCCGCTTCCGGAACTCGGCTAGGACAATCACTCTCCAGGGGGAGGGGTAGGCTCTTGGCCGCATAAGCGCCCCGCTGCGAGGCTCGTCACGCTGGCAGGCACTACCTCGGGTGAACAGCTCGGAGATCCACTAAGGGCCTCTGAGGATCTTTGAGTAAGTGTTCTTGCCGGCGGCGAACGTTCTGGCCCCGCTCGAGACGAGTGGCATCAACGATGCCGTGAACGACAGCTAGTGTGATCCGCGGACATCGTGTCCAAGCGACGATCCCCGTAGGTGGTCGCATGACATCGTGTTCACAATAACGTGAATGAAGTCACGCTGGTCTGATCGGCTCGCATGACGACCGGCGCCCAGGAAACGCGGCACCGTGGTCAACAGCCTCAAGGGTCCGCCCTGTCACAAATCCCTGGTCGCTTGCTGTGACGCCTCAGCCGACGTCGGCTGATCGACCTTGGGAGGAGTGCGGCGTCCCGTCAATTTCAAACGCTGGAGCAGTGTCGCTCACCGCAGTTAGGAAGAACGTCGGGCCATACTCCGGTTCTTGCATCTTCGGGCAAACAGGCGACCTTGCCTCCCATCGCTCAACTCGCCGTATTTGTCAGTCTTCCGCCCCAAACTCTTGCCACAGTCCATGCCAGGATCGCCACCCCGATGACACCGTAAAGCCACGGAGACGCGCCGTTGGACAGGGCGAGCACTTCTTTCATTGGGGCAAGAACGGCAGCGAAATCTTGCGGATAGACCACGAAGTAGGCAAAGACAAACACGCCCAGGACCGCCAAACGAGCAAGCAAATTGTTAGACGGGATTTTCATGGGTCGTCTCCTCTTTGCTTGCGGCAACCGCAGGAAAACCACCTTGACGCAAGATGCTCATTGCAACGCCACCAAGGACTAACACGAGGGCGATGCGGCCCAACGTCCCTGCTGCCTCACTGCCCAGAAAGACCCGTCCTGCGTCTCCACCCGGTACTGGTCCGACATGGACACTCGCTCCCACTTGCCCGGACTGCCCGCACCAGACGGCCAATAAGGCCGTCACCAGCCCTAACGCCAAGAACTTCAGTTCGAGAGTCCGAACCAGCCTGAGGGATAAGCCGACAAAAGACAAGAAAACCACACTGACAGCAAAAAGCATGACGACACTTTCGGCGTTCATGGGAGTTTCTCCGAGTGGGGATCTTGCCGATCTTCTTCGAGCGACCCCGCACGGTAAGTGAATTGATCGAGGCGTTCAAGCAAAATCCCGTTCATCTCACCACGGACACCCGCTGTACCCGGCGTTCTTCGATTCCACTCACCAAAGGAACGCCGATGATTGCCAAATGTCAGCTACCCAGGGTTTCGCTCGGTCAAGTCGTCGCCACTCCAGGTGCCCTCACGGCCCTCGAGAACGCCTGTCAAAGCACTGCGGAGTTCCTGAGCCGTCACGCTCAAGGTGACCGGGGCGCTGTTTGCAAAGAGGACCGTGAGGCGAATGAGGAAGCCCTCACCGACGGCTCGCGGCTCCTGTCAGCGTATCGCACGTCGCTGTGCGAGAAACTCTGGACGGAAGCGGTCGATGAAGAGGGGCAACCGACCAGCGACGACGATTCTGTTGCCCGCCGAATACTGAGACAGCGACTCGGTCGAACGGATTCCGAGGCGTCATTTCGCCCTTTGGAAAACGAATCAGCGTGGTTCCTTTGAGCGTGACAGTCCTGCCCCCACGAGCAATAGGAATACTGAACCCAGCAGCATCGCAAAGTCCACCCGAGCCTCGTGCGCCATTTTCCAGAAGCCGTCGTCATGGAGCATTGGGATCTTCGTGGTCCAGATGGAGACGAGCATGATCGTGATGGTCGGGATTACGGCAAGGCGTGTCAGAAGCCCCAAAACGATCAGCGTGCCGCACGTGATCTCGAACACGGCGACGAAGTACGCCAGAAACTCCGGCGCTGGAAGTCCGATCTTGAGGAAGCGACCAGGCCCCAGGGCGTCAGGGAACAGGAATTTCTGGACACCCTCCGAGAGGAAAACGAGTCCAACAATGAGTCTGATCAAGACAACGGCGGCGGACCCTTCGGTTTGGAAAAGTCGTTTGGGCACCATCGGGAGCCTTTCCTGCAATGGCTTCGGCGTTGTTCATTGTTTCCGATGAAAGAATCTCCCCCGTGACAGTTCGACCACCAGGCGGCGATGTCAGTGCTTGGGCAAGAGGACCGTCAGCAGGAGCGAGGCGTTCTCAATGCCCTTCACTCTGTGCGGTTCACCCTTGGAAGGTAGAGGAGCTTTACCGTTTCAAGGTTCTGTGTCTTACCGAACGCGGTGAAGGCTACCCGCCCCTCCAGGCGATGCACGACTGTCTTTTGATGGTGTGACGAAAGACCTAATTGCTTGCCATGTGGCGCACCATCGCCTTACACGCCTTCTCGCATTTGCGGCATTCCTCTGCACACGCCTTCATGTGCTCGTCGTCGGGAAACTTCTCGCATACCGTGCCGCACAGGTCGCAGGCTTTCGCGCAGCACTCGCAGATCAGGACGGAATGCGGTCCGCCTCTCGCCACGATCTGGGCGGCGGCGGAACAGACAGTCGCACAGTCCTGACAGGTCATCAGGGTCGTCAGGTGTTTCTTCGCGCCTTCATGCAGCATGTGGGCGCAGTGGGTGGCACACGCGTCGCACGCCCGCTGGCAGTCCGAGCAGGCTTTGGCACACTCCTGCATCATCGGATTGTGTTCCGTATGATGCACCTTCTCCTGCGTCTGCCCCTGCTGGGCGAACGCCATCACACCGACGAGGGCCAACGCCGCTCGACCGAAACCGCCGATTTTTCGAGTGTTCATGAAACACTCCTTTCCCTTAAAGACATTATCTCGACGCAGAGACAGAATTCTTCACCTCGACGAGATGACAGCAACAGCAAAAAAACCCGACGTGGATGAACATCCTCAGATGTCCATTCGCGTCGGTTTACTCCGAAACGAGCTTCCCGGCGTCGCCGGGCTGCCCTTTATTTAGTCTGCCGAGCGAGTCAGCTTATCAAAAATACGCTCGATTGACGAGCAAAGGGGCATGACCCAAGCCGCTGACGACTCCGCCCATCGAGCCGCCACGACGATCCTCCTGCCGTCCGGATACTGACACCCGAAAGCCATTCGGCGAAGGGATGCCTCGACCTA
>DASRXU010000590.1:0-16460 GCA_035687365.1 Planctomycetaceae bacterium
AAACTCAGATCCTCGCGGCCATCTTCGCGTATCAATTGCTCGTGCGCTATAACCACCGTTGCGGCAACAAAAACGGACGACTTCGTTGGCTCACCGACGCACTCTGAATTCCCGGACACCCTCAAGCTCCGCTTGGGACCGCACTTCCCCGAAGCTCTGCTTCGCCGGGTGCCATGCTCACGGCCTTTGCGTGAGCATGCGAACTGCGGCAAAGCACGCCCACGCCGAGCCGTGGGCATGCCACCCCGCCGTCTCGTCACTCTCACTACTCAGGCAACCCTCCATTAGTGCACGGAGGGCTGTTTGCATTGACCTGCGGGACGTGGAGGCGTTTGACACCCGCCGGTCACGAGATCCATAACTACGGCTGCATCCTCAATGGGCGACTTCTCAGTGTCTGAGGTCTCATGATCTATCGTTTACCCGAGGGAGACGAGATGGAGGAGGTTCTCCGAGAATACGGAGATTATCTCGTCGGTCTCGGTGCACTCGTGCAGGTTGAGAAAAAGGCCTTCCCTGACTTCAGCTCAGGATTCATCCTCGCGATCGGAAAGCGGTGGTACTGGACGACTGAAGGGCACGTCATTCGCGATTTACAAAGGCGAGTGGAAGCGGGGCAGTCGGTTTCTCGGTTCCATCTGATCGATTGGTACGGCACCGGAAACAACGAGAACGCGATTCCATTCGACTACGACAATGCGTGGAAATATTGGGTGTACAACAAGGAGGAGGGACTCGATTTCGGTGTCGTCGAGGTGCCGACCAATGTCAAGGACCTCCTTCAAGCGAATAACGTGAAGGCCGTTGAAAAATCGAGCGACTATCGGAAGCGATTCGGCTCGTACCTAATGCTCGGATTGCCTGAGGACGATGTGGAGAGGGAACTCCGACAGATTCCGGTCGGCGTAAACGTCCGGGGCCGGGCGTTGCCGAGTGCGATGCACATTGCGAAGACGCGATGCCCAAAGGGCCACCAGAAGCCTCATCCTCGATTTGTCGGCAGGGTCGGCTCGCATGAGGAAGTCGGCAACATAGTCGGAATGAGTGGCTGCCCGATCTTTGGCGTGAAGGGGGCAACACGCGAGGTTCTTGCCCTGCAGAGCTCGTGGGATGATCGCAGCCGTGTGATCTTCGGTTGCCCGCTTTCGGTCTTTGTACCAATGGTGGAGAAAGCGATACGCACAAAGAAAGCGGAACGTCTGATGTCGTCTGATTCACCTCGGTCCCGAGCTCCGCTTGGGACCGCACTTCCCCGAAGCTCTGCTTCGCCGGGTGCCATGCTCACGGCCTTTGCGTGAGCATGCGAACTGCGGCAAGAAATGCCACGCCGAGCCGTGGGCATGCCACCCCGCCGGGCCGCTTAAGCGGGTTCCGGGTTCGCCAGTAGAACCTGACCAATTTAAAATTTTGTGCAGCGGTCCGAGTTTTTTTGCACGTCCTCCCGCTCCCGGTACAATCGCGGCATGAGCGAACGACCGAACACTGCGTATGAACGGTGGGCTCTAAAGAACTGGAAGGTTGCCACCTGCATTGCCGTGGCCCTGGCAATTGGCAATGTTGCCCTTCGCATGCTGGTGCGGCCACCAGCCCTGCCGATCGGGCCTCTGGGTTATGTCGAAATCTTCGGCGGTTACCTGGCCCTCGTGTTCTGGTTTAACGCGGTATGCTTCGGGCGACGTACGCCGTAGCCGCTGAACTCCCGCGCCGGGTCCGAATCGACTTTTATTTGGCGCGCGGTTCGTCGATCGACGGCAGCGGTTCGGAGTCGCGAGTTTCAGCGGAAGCGAGCGCCTGAATGGAATCAGACGTGACCGCAATCCCGATGTCCATTAAGGGCAGTTCGACGCGCAGCAGGGTTCCACGACCGATCTGGCTTTCGAGCCAAATCTGGCCGTTGTGGGCCAAGACGGCCGATTGTGCGATGGCCAAACCGAGTCCCGCCCCCGACCGATCCGCGAGGGGCTGCCGTTCAGCTCGATAGAAGCGTTTGAAGACGTGGGTGAGATCTTCCGGGCTGATGCCGATGCCCGTGTCCTCCACTTCGACTCGAACACGCGAGCCAATGAGCCGAGACCGGACCGCAACACGCCCTCCCGGCGGCGTGTATTTGATCGCGTTATGCAGCGCGTTGAAAAAAACCTGGCTCAGGCGGATGTCGTCCCCACGAACCGAGCAAGGTCTAAGTGGCTCGATCTCCAGCGTCAGGCCCTTCGCCCGAGCGGAAACCTCAAACCGGTCGACGACGTCTTTGAGCAGTGCGTCCAACCGCACCTCTTCTTGCTCGATCGGCGTCATCCCGGCTTCCTGTCGACTCAGCAACAGCAGTTGGTCGGCAAGCCTTGCGAGACGCTGTGATTCGTCTTCGGCAGCCTCCAGCGACCGACGATATTCTTCGGCCGAGCGCGGAATCCGCAGGGTGACCTCGATTCCCGATCGCAGGACGGCCAGCGGAGTGCGCAGCTCATGCGCGGCGTCGGCCGTAAAGCGGCGCATTTCCTCAATCGCCTTTTGCAACCGGTCGATCAGCGAGTTGATCGTTTGCGCCAATCGGCCCAACTCGTCTCTCGGGTTCACCACTTCGACGCGCTGATGCAGGTCGCTGGCCGTAATTCGGTTCGCGACCTCGACCATGCGATCCACTGGGGAGAGAACGCGACGAGCCAGTGTGTATCCTCCCACGAGCGCCATTCCCAACGCGATCGGAATGGATGTGACCACCACCATCGTCAAGAGGGACATTTGCCGCTCGAACGATTCGAGCGAAGTGATTGCCCGAGCCATGTACGGACCCTCAGGTCCATTTACGGTCGCAGACGCGACTCGACTCGGTCCGAGGCCTGGCACCCGAATGTCCTCGAAGTGCACGTCGCGCGCCTCCGAGGCCGTGACCGGAACCACCAGAGGTTGGCCTTGAAGCAAGTGGCTCTGGAAAACCGTTTCTCCGCTCAGACGCGTCACCTCGAAATGAAATTCACCGTGATCCGAAAAATTGCGACCCAGGTGCTCTGTGAGCGCGGGAACCGTGTTCGTCAGACCAATTTCAGTCGTGAATTCCCTCAGCTCCTCCGACAGGGCTCCATCGACGGCGGCCAGCAACTGAAGCCGCATGATCAGGGACAACAACAGGCTGAAAGCGATCAGGACTACCGCCAGCGTCGCTCCGAACCAGAGCGTGAACTGCCAGCGAATCGGCAACCGGCTCATGGAGAATTTCCCAATTGATAACCGTGGCCTCGAACGGTGTGCAGGATCGTCGGAAGGTTGGGCCGCTCGACTTTGCGTCGAAGCTGGGCGATATGGACTTCGATCACGTTGGTCCAAGTCGCCGTGGACTCCTTCCAGACGTCGCGAGCAATCATTTCCCGAGAGACCACAGTGTGGGCATTCTGCATCAGGTACGTCAAAAGCTCGAATTGCCGATTCGAGAGTTCAAGCGGGCGCCCCTCGCGGAACGCGACCCGCCGCAAGAGATCAACTTCGAGTCCCTCGATCGACAACAGGGCCTGCTGGTCGAGGGATCGGCGACGCAGCAAGGCTCTCAGTCGCGCGAGTAATTCGTTAAACGAGAACGGTTTGACCAGATAATCGTCGGCGCCGGTGTCTAGCCCTTGAATGCGATCGTCGACCGAATCTCGCGCGGTGAGAATCAAAATAGGTTGGCGGCCGCCTTGCCCGCGAATCTGCCGCAAGAGGTCGATGCCGCTACCGTCCGGCAGCAACAGGTCGAGTACGATCAGGTCCGGCTGTTGCGCTAGGGCAACGCGTGCCTCCGCGATCGAGGCGGCGGAAACGACCTCGTACCCCTCCTCTGTCAGGCCGCGCTCGAGGTTAAGCAGCAGAGATCGTTGATCTTCAACGACGAGGACTCGAGTCATATTCTCGATTCGGTGAATTCACTGCGCGGGCCGAACGGCTGCGTACGGAAGATGAGCGCCCCTGCCTGCGATAAGTTTGCAGGGGCGCATTTATCGAGTGCGCCGAGTGCAAAAAAATGCTTCGGCGATTTCATCCGCGGGACAACTCGATATCCGCGTGATGCAGTTTAGACACATTTTCATTCCAGTGGCCGAAAGCGTGGAAGGGATTCCTCGTACCTAAAATCGAATTCATAATCGCGCTTTCCCAGGCCGTTTTCACCGCGATTTATATCGCGACGCTCTGACGTCTGTCAGAACTTGAGGATGCAGCGATCCGCTGAGACTCATGAAGGCACTCCGATGTGATGGTGGTACTTGAAACTGTTGCACTGTTGCGGGGGACTTTCCCCGACAAGAAGCGCTCGCTCGAAGCCCGCGACCAGCAGATTTGGTCTCTTCCCAACAATGATCCGCGACGAAGCTTCTTCTTCGGGTGCCCGCATTCCAAGGCGCCCCAGTCGAACTCGGCGCGCGTCGTATGCGCGCGGACCTCAAACTTTCACTGGTCTGCCTGCGCAGTCAGTCCGTTGCAGCGTTTCGAGGATTCTTTGCGACACCGAAACGCCACGGGGATCGCGCCGTCGATCGCGTGATAGGTTTTGTTGTCGATCGGCCAGCAGAGGTGAACGACAAGCTCAACCTCAGGATTTGGAACCACCTGTTCCGAATCCGCGATGCCAGCGCGAGGAGGCCAGCCTTGAACGACCCACCGTGTCAGACCGCCTAAGAACGATTGGACTGCCTCAGAAGCGATTGGACTGGCTAAGGAACGATGTCGGCCGCGAGATCCCGTGTGTCGGGCGCCGACGCCCGACCCGCCTTTCCCGGAATGACGAAACGTCGGGCGGAGCAGATGATTCGATCTGCCCGCGGCCCGTCTCCGGCCGACGCGTTCCTTAGCCCGTCGGGCATCGAACCTGCCCCCCTTTGAGCCTTTCTCTGCTTGCGGACCTTTGCACTGCCGGCCCGCGGCCTTTCCTCTTGGAGGGGCCGCGGGCCGCGCTTCTTTGCCAGTATCGGTAGAAGCTGGTGTCGATCGAAACGCTCGGCAGCGAGCGAGCCGAAGGCGTGGCTACGACGAGACCGACATGCCGTGCGCTTTGAGGACCTGGCGGACCTCTTTGCCGGTCGAACAACCGAGCACTTCGGCACCAAGAGGGGCAACGTCGGCCATCGAGAGCCGACACAAGACCGCACCCAAACTGTTGACCTGTGATCGGGAAACGCTGATCCGACGCACGCCAAGCGCCAGCATCAAGGGCATCAATAGTGGATCGCCCGCCAGTTCACCGCACATCGTCACCGGCTTGCCCCGCCTGACGGCCGTCTCGACCAGCCGATGCACGAGCCGCAATACGACCGGCTGCAAGGCGTCGTGGTAGCTTTCGACAAACTCATCGTCGCGGTCGGCGGCAAGCAGATATTGGGTGAGGTCGTTGAGTCCGACGGCGATCGAGTCGACTCGATCGATCACTTCGTCGATCAAAAGGGCGGCGGAGGGAACCTCGATCATCGTTCCGATCTGAAAGGGACGAGCCGTGCCCGAGCTGACGCCGCAGATGCGGTCGAGTTCGTTTTGAATTCGTAGCAACGTGTCCAACGTGTCGATCATCGGCAACAGGACGGTGACCGGCCGCGTCCGACCCAGGCGCGCCAAGGCCCGCACTTGGGGCTCGAGAATATCGGGGCGCGACAGCAGCAATCGCACGCCGCGAACGCCCAAGCTGGGATTTCGGTTGACGGGAATATCCGCATAGGCAGGCGACTTCTCGGCGCCGAAATCCGCCAGACGAATATTAAGTTCGCCGTCTCCAACAGCCTGAGCGACCCGTTCGTAGGCCTGAAAACTTTCGTCTTCACTGGGCCAGGAGGCCCGGTCCATGTAGAGAAACTCGGTCCGGAAGAGACCAACGCCTCCCAGTCCCGCGGCGGAGGCGTTTTCAGCCTCGATCGGATCGCTGATATTCAGCAGGATGCTGATGGGGATGCCGTCGGATGTGGCCCTGGGCACTGTCTTCAAGCCGGCTTGAGGCGGAGCGTTTCGGGCAGCTCGGATGGAAGCCACCGCATCCCCCTCGGCCTGGCCGGGGTCGACGATCACCACGCCGGCTGCCGCATCGATCACGACCGGCGCACCGTCGCGAATTCTGCCGGCCGCACCCTCGATGCCGGTGATCATCGGGATTCCCAGGCCGCGCGCGAGAATGGCCGTGTGTGACTTGGCGCCGCAGGTCTCGGTAATGATCGCAACCACGCCGTGGTGGGCGTAGCGGACGAGTTGGCTGGGCACGACCGAGGTCGCCACGATCACGTCGGCCTTGGGCGACTCGGCAACGGCCGTTTCGTCGAGGCAATACACCAGCCGCTGACCGACGTCCATCACGTCGGCCGCTTTGTCGCGCACCGACGGCGCCTCGCTGGCCTTGAGCGCATTGTGAAACTCGATGGCGGCGCGGGCGACGGCGGCTTCAGCCGCTTGCAGGTTCTGGCGAATCTCCTCTTCGATCCGCCCGATGAGCTTCGGATCGCTGAGCATCGTGGCCTGCGCGGCAAAAATGTCCGCATCGTGGGCTCGACCGCGCTGCGCGACCAGAGCCCGCACACGGCCCAGTTCGCGAGCCGCACGGCTGCGGGCCGCCTCGAAGCGGGCGATCTCTGCGTCGGGTTGGGAGACGCTCTCGCTCGCCAGTGCGTGCGCCAGCCAACTCCCCACGTCGACAACGTGGATCCGTCCCTCGGCGATTCCGGCAGAAACACATTTTCCGCGAAGGATCATCGAAGGATCACGATGTCAGCGGACTGCCGCCGCTCGGGCGGGCGTGGCCGTCTTCGGGGCGGGCGCGGATTGGCGACCGGCGATCCACAATACGGCCGGACTGGCAATGTAGACCGTACTGTAAACGCCGGTAATCATTCCGCAGAACAACGCGTAAGCGAAGCCGTGCAGACTTTCGCCTCCCCACACGTACAACACGAACACAACCATGAACACCGTCCACGACGTCAGGAACGTCCGCCCCAGGCACTGATTGACAGCCAGGTTGACCAGCGGGCCGGTGATGTTCGGGTTCTTCCCTTTGATTTCGCGGAGTCGGTCAAAGTTCACGATCGTATCGTTCAGCGAGTATCCGGCGATCGTCATGAAGGCGGCAATCATGTTCAGGTCGATCATGAAATTCTGTAAGCCGAGATACCGCGTGAATGGCACGTATTGGGCCAAGTAAGACCCGACCGCGATCATTCCCAGAACCAGCAAACAGTCGTGGACCACCGCGAGGACCAGGGCCAAGCCGTACACGATGCGCTCGAAGCGGAACCAGAGGTACACGATCATTGCGACGAAGCTCAGCCCCAGCGCGAGCAGGGCTTTTTGCTTCATTTCCTCGGCTACTCCGCCTTCAAATTTGTTGACCTGGTCGAACGCGGGCGAGGAGGCCATTGTTTGTTGCATCGAGGCTAGCGCCGTCTTCAAGTCGGCCGGAGCGATCGTCGCAGTCGCCTCGAGCTTCATTGTCTTGAAGCGTTGCACATCGAATTGCCCCGCCTTCACACCGCTCCCCGCGGTTCCCTTGAACTCGAACAGGTCCGAAGCCTTCTCGTATTTTCTACCTTTCCCGTCGGGGGTGGTGATTTTGTCCAACGCCACGAGCAACGAGTCGTGCGCGGTGGTCGTCGTGATTTCATCGCTGAAACCGACGTCAGTTTCGTGCCCTCCGGCGAATTTGGGCGCGTCGACATTCGCGGCGACATCCTTCTTCGCGGGTGCAGCGGCGATCGGCTCAATGGGGCCGATCGATGGCATGGTGACTTTGTAGAGATCGTGTCCCTCGAGTGCGGAAGCCACCTTCGAGCGGACCTCTTCGATGTCCTGGTCCTTGGTACGAATGCGAAACTGCTTCCCCGAGTCTCCGGATTGAGGTTCGCCCTCGAGCGTCAATCGCTCCAACGAGATGCTATGGAATTGCGATTCCAGCAGCTTCCGAACTTCTTCGATCGACTGAGGCTTGGTGAACTGGAACGTCACCATGGTTCCGCCGCTCAGGTCGACGTCGTAGTTGTCAGAGCCGCGAATGGCAAAGCAGATGAGCCCGCCGATGATGATGATCCCCGAGGCGCACCACGCGTATTTCTGCTTGCCGATGAAGTCGATATCGGTGTGACCAAACAGCCGCATCATCGTCAGCTTCTTGAGCCAACGCTTCTTTTCGGCGATGTCGAACAAGAGCCGGCCGAAATAAAGCACGGTGAACAAGCTCACCACGAGCCCGATGAACAGCGTCACGGCGAAGCCGCGAATCTGGTCGGTTCCGATCATGTAAAGAATGACCGCGCTGATCAGCGTCGTCACGTTGGAGTCGATGATGGCAGAGAGTGCCCGGTCGAAGCCGTTATGGATCGACATTCGTAAACTGGAGCCCCGCTCCCGTTCTTCGCGCATTCGCTCGTAGATCAGCACGTTGGAGTCGACCGCGATACCGATCGTGAGCGCGATACCCGCCAAACCGGGCAGCGTGAACGCCGAGTCGATCACCGCCATGATTCCAAACAGCAGGATCAGGTTGAGCGAGAGGCACAAGTCGGCGACGAGGCCGGCAAAGTGGTAGTAGATCAGCATGAAGCCGTAGACCAGCAGCGACGAGACGACAATCGCCAACATCCCCTTCTTCTGCACGTCCAGCCCCAAGGTCGGGCTGATGGTGAGTTCACTGATCGGCTCGCTCACCAGCGGGACTTCGAGGGCACCCGCGTTCAGAACGTTGACGAGGTCATTGACTTCGCGAGCCGTGAACCGACCCTCGATGATGCCGCTATCCCGGATCGGTTCGTTGACCTGCGGCGCGGAATGGATCTGATCGTCAAGCAGAATCGCCAGCCGGCTGTGAAAACCGTCCGACATGGGACCGTATTCGCTGGTCAGCCGGTAGAAGAGCCCGCCCCCCTTCGCATTGAACGAAAAGCCGACTGCCGGCATGCCCTGCTTGTCTTGCGATTGAAACGCGCGGGTGAGGTACTGTCCCGTGACACGCTTGTCAGGCTGTTCGTAAATCACCAACAGTTCGCGGACCTTTTGCCCGCCGCGCTCGACCTCGCGCTGCACAGTCTCCGAACCCTGATCGGCGAAGACCGGCTTTTGCTTGCGCGCTCCGCCCTGCTTGCCCTCGTCCCACCCGACTTCTCGCCACGCGGCAATGACGTGGCCCTCTTGCCGCAGGACAGGGTCGGGGCTGACTTGCGCCTGCCGAATGATGTCTCGGTGTTTGCGCTCGTTGGCCAGGATCGCAAATTCGAGCGATCCCAAGCGGGTCATCTGCTTTTTCTTTTGTTCGACGACTTCGCGATCACCGCCGGGGATGATGACCTCGATCCGATCGTTGCCCACCTGGCGAACGGTAATCTGTTCTTGGGCGGCTGGGTCGAGCCGCCGTCCCACCGCGCCGATCAGCCGCTGCATGACTTCGGGCGTGACCTTCTTCTGATCCTCGGCGGCTTTCGCCGTATCGATCTGGAAGATCAGGTCGGCACCGCCGGCCAGGTCGATGCCCATCCGCAGGGCGTCCTTGGGGCTCTTCCCCTGGGCGATCCGCCAGCCGAACGGCGTGAGGGCCAAGAAGACGGCGAAGAAGATGATCCCGATTTTCATCGAGATGTCTTTCATCCGCAGGGCCCGCGCGGCGAGGTTGCCCAGCACGAAGGGAACCACGATCACCAGGACCACGAACAAGAACATCAGCCACGCCGACATGTGCGACGAGGCGACGGGCGCCTTCGTGGCCGTACCGGCGGCTTGCGCGAGAGTCAGGCTGTTCAGAATACTTTCGATCATCGATCCAGCATCCCCTGTCTGACGGCAGTCCTTCGCCGTCCGACTTTGACTTATTTAGGTGTTTCTTTGAGGGCGGGCGTTTCGTTGCCTTCGCCGTATTTCCGCTGAATGGCCTCTCGCAAGAAGCTCATCCGCGTGTTGTCGTCGACCTTTAGTGTAATCAGCTTCCCTTCCGGCTCGACGTTGACGATCGTCCCCACGACGCCGCCAATCGTCACGACGCGGTCGTTTTTCTTGAGAGTCTTGTGAAACGAATCCTGCTTCTGCCGTTCTTTCTTTTGAGGCAGAAAGACCAGGAAGTAGAAAAACACGATCATCATCACGACGGGCGGGGCCAGCACCCAATAGTTGCTGCCGCTCGAGGCGTCGCCACTTGCCGGTGCGGTTGTGGGCGCAGTCTGAGCCAACAACAGGACCTGGGCCACCAAACTTCCCATGCGAACCATTCCCCGCCGCGCGCAAGGGCAGCGGCCGTTGACCAACCAGACGGGGCGACGTCCGGAACGAACAAGCGTGCCTCGAACGCGCCCTCGGCACTTTTTCCGGGTCTCGTGGCAACCTGCGAGGCCGCCAGAGCCTGGCGATCCGCCGATGAGATCGCCTCTCTCGACCGCGAAGTCGCCTCTAAAATCCTTCGACCACGCGGCTTGCGTCCATTCTCCTAACCCGCGCGCTGCTAATCTTAAACGGTGCTCTCCCAGCGAGCAAGCAGGGTCGACCGAAGCTCGGCCCCCCGGTTTTCGAGGCAGGCAGCCCGCAGATCGGCCATCAGCCGCTGGTAGAACGCCACGTTGTGCAGCGACAGCAAGATCGGCCCCAGCATCTCGTCGGCCACAAACAGGTGGCGAAGGTAGCCACGGCTGAATCGGCGGCAAACCGTGCAGCCGCAATCCTCGTCGAGCGGGCGTTGATCGCGCTGGTGGCGGGCGTTGCGGATGCGGACCAGGCCCCGGCTGGTGAACGCCGTCGCGTTGCGGCCGTTGCGGGTCGGCATGACGCAATCGAACAGATCGACCCCGCGCAGCACCCCTTCGACCAGGTCGATCGGCTTGCCGACACCCATCAGATAGCGGGGCCGGTCGGCCGGCAGCAGCGGCGCCGTGAAATCGAGTGCGGCATACATCAGTGACGGCTCTTCCCCGACCCCCAGGCCCCCGATCGCATACCCCGGAAAGTCTAGCGGCAAGAGACCCTTTGCGGAGCGTTCGCGCAGCTCCGCGTCGATCCCTCCCTGCACAATCCCGAAAAGCGCCTGATCGCGCCGAGTTTGGGCCGCTTTGCAACGGCCGGCCCAGCGCGTGGTGCGATCGACGGCGAGTTCGAGCTTGTCGCGACTGACATCGTGGGGCGGACATTCGTCGAGGCACATCATGCAGTCGGCCCCGAGCTGTTCTTGGATTTGGATCGCCTTTTCGGGGGAAAGCTCGAACGGACTGCCGTCGAAATGCGAGCGGAAGACGACCTTGTCGTCGTCCAACTTCGTGAGCCGGGCCAGGCTGAAGACCTGGAAGCCGCCGCTATCCGTCAGGATTGGTCCGTCCCACTGCATCACGCGATGCAGGCCCCCCAAATCGGCGATGACGTCGGCCCCCGGGCGCAACGCCAAGTGGTAGGTATTGGCCAGCACCATCTGCACGCCGGCCTCGCGCAGCTGCTCGGGAGTCAGCCCCTTCACCGTGGCTGCCGTCCCGACCGGCATGAACGCGGGCGTCTCGACGACGCCGTGCGGCGTGATCCAGCGACCGCACCGCCCCCGCGATCCAGCATCCGCGTGCTCAAGTTCAAAATGAAACGGACTGGTCATCAATCTCGCTGCTGCGCCGGCGTTTCACTCGGCTTTGCCGAGAAAATCGCGTTGGCCAGAAAAGACTCGCTTTGCCCAGAAAGTCGGTTGGCACAGCACTATGGGCGAGTCAGTTGTCGCATAAAACGGATCATGTGCGAGGCGGCCGACTCGGGCTGTTCCAGGGGCAAGAGATGGGCTGCTCGAGGCACGTTGACGAGCGTCGCGCGATCGCCCAACTCCTTCTGAAGAATCGCTCCGTTCTCAGGAGGCGCGATTTGATCGTCCGCTCCCTGCAAGATCAGATACTTGGTCTGTCCCGAAGGTGCCCACCAATCCTTGAGCGGGGTGGCTTCTGCGGCGGCGAACTCGATAGCCCCCGCAGCGGGATCACGAGAGGGTTTGAACAGCTTCCACACTCGGGCGGAATCCTCCGGATTTGCCACCAGATAGGGCATGACCGCCACAACCTCTGCGTCGGTGGACGCCGGGTTGAAAATAACCCGCAGTGCGCGGGCGGCCGCAGGTTTAGGTTGAATCTTTCCGCCCGCCGCCAGAAGAATGACGCTGCGAGTCAGCTCAGGATGAGACGCAGCAAGCATCCGCGCTACGCGATTGCCGAAGTCATTTCCAGCCACATGAACCGGCCCTAGTTTCAAGGCGTGGATCACTCCGGCTACATCGTCTGCCATTGTCTGGAGCGAGACACCCTGGCTCGGACCCGTACTCTTGCCCGAACCCCGGAAATTGATGCCGACCACCCGATACCCAGCTTTAGCCAGTGGGTCCGCCAGACCGTCCAAGTAACCCACCGTCAGCGTTCCACCGGGCAGCAAGACGATCGCTTCGCCCTCGCCTCGGCTGAAGTACTCGATTGTCGAATCGCCCAGTTTTACCAGCCCGGTCTCCACGGTTTGCGCTTGCGCAATCCTTGTGAGCGACACGAACGCGAGGACGGCAGCGAACAGGGCAGTCCAGTGGAAATGCTTCAGGGGTCTCATTGACGTCGGTTTCCTTGGTGCGTCGTGTCGTGGTTCGTCGCTCATGCCGCGATTGTACCGGCAGCGGGGAAATTTTCGGCGTTGTTCTACGCGCGTAGAAACTCGGGCTCTGAATAGGTTGCCCGACGCGGCAGAACGGACTCAGTGAGCGGCTCCGGCTTGAATCGCCCCAGGCTCGCGAACGCGGTAGAGCGTCGGCTGCCCTCCGGTTGGCGGAGTTCGGAATTCATACTGTAGACCAACCGGCAGCGTAAACGTCTGAGGCGTTTCACCGTTGACGACCCGCCGATACAAA
Organism: Planctomycetaceae bacterium; assembly: GCA_035687365.1. Taxonomy (GTDB): domain Bacteria; phylum Planctomycetota; class Planctomycetia; order Planctomycetales; family Planctomycetaceae; genus DASPSM01. The sequence continues at coordinate 12,821 of DASRXU010000590.1, forward strand.
AGCGGTTCGCTGACTTTGAATTCGTGCGACTTTCCCGCCGCGAGCGTAATCTCGCTGCTCCATGGGCTGTAGAGATCTTTGGTTTCGTAAACGAGCGGCGCGTTGCTCGCGTTGGTGATCTTAATCCCCGGCTGATCGAACAAAACCGACAGCACAGGGGGCGACCAATTGACTCCATCGAGTCGCAGTTTGGCGTATTGAAAATTGACGTCCGACACCGGCACCTGCGCGGCAGGGCCGTTGTGCGTCCAGCTCTTCCAAGCCGTGACGAACATTTCGCCCAACTTATCCGTGTGAATTTCGGAATTCTTCGGAGAGACACCGGGAGCGAAGTGCGCGCTGGCTTTGACCTCGGGCTCGCCGGCCCAATCGATCCGCAAGCCGCGCTCGGAGAAGCCCCGGCGCAGCAGGGTCGCGGCGGCGCGCTGGGTCAGGTCGACGTCGAGTTCGGCATAGGGGGTCCATTTCGTGGCGCTCGGGCTCTCCTTGGTCGCGATCGAGATCACGGCCTTGGGCACCACGAATTCGAAGGGTCGCGTGGCCGTCGGCGGAACGGGAGGCGCTTTATCGCCGCCAGCGGGCGACTTGGCCGCGGGGTCGGGCGAATTGGCCTTGAGCGCCGTGACGTGGACCGCGTCTCCCTCTTTCTTCTGCGCGAGGGATGAGCGGACCTCGCCGGTGGCCGACGGAGCGCCCCCGTCTCGAATGGAAATCGGGCTAGCCAGTCGTAACTCGGCCCAAATCTGAGTGTCCGCGGGCAAGCTGGCCAGGTCTGGAAATACCTCGCTCAACGCCTTGCGATCCGCAAAGGCGGCGAAAGATTTCTCGGGAATATCAAGTACGTTGATTCGCGCCACGTCGTCTTCAATCAGCATCTTTGTCAGCGGTGCCAATAGGTCCGGCGCCACTCCGACGCGCAACTCGGTTCCGTTCCCGACCGCCGCCAGTTCGACACCGGCGGACTTCTCGACGCGCGGTGTCGCCGGCGCTTTGCGCGGATCGATGGCCGCGGCGGTGACTCCCATCAACAGCGAGATTCCCTGCTCGTCGGTACGCACGCTTTGCGGATAGACCTGCAGCCGCGGACGGTAGACGGGCAGCGGCCAAAACGCGTTGGCTACCTGCGAGACTTCGGACAGATCAAACCGCTCTTCGATCTTGCTCAACAGGAAGGGCACGATCGACTGCACCTCTTGTTCGATGCGTGACTTCTGCCCGTAAATCCCCTGTACGAGTCCGCTCGAGACTTTGTCACTGGTCATCCCCAATCCCTGGGTCGAGACGCCGTAGGGAGCCGTGACATACCAGTTGTCGGAGGGAATCTCGAACCGCGCCGCGTTGTAGCGCAGACGCAGACGGTCGCCGTCCACATAGGGCGTCACGTCGATCCCCAGCCAAACCGGGGAGCGACTGCCGATCACGACCGAAATCGGTCCGGCAAAGGCCGACCGCCCGGCGCCCGAGACGTACGTCGCACCGATAGTCATCGTCGCCCGCAGGGCCAGTTGCAAGTTGAGATGGTCGGCAGCGAACGCCTTGATGTACGCGCGCTCGAGTTGCCCGGAGTAGCTAATCCGCGAGAACTGGACCGAGAACGTGTAACCGGAAGATGACGTCGACGAATAGATGTCGTTGATGCTGCCGGTGAGCGATTCCGCCGCGATCATTTTCGGAGCGGAATAGGCAATGGCCCGCAGCGCGTCGTTCCCCAGACGAACGGAGATCGCGTTGGGGATCGAGAGAGCCGGCACAAAAGGTTGATCGAGATTCGCGGCAGCGGGCGAGCGCTCGCCCGGTTGCCCAGAAAAACCCGAGGCACCGGCCGCGCCGCGATTGGCGCCAGCAGTTGCTCCCGCAGGCGATTCCTGTGGGTTCATTAGCCAGGCATAAAGTTGTATATCGTTGTAAGCCGTCTTCCACACGTCATGCCCCATATTGGGGACGATCGTGACGCGCGGGCGTCCGCCGGCAGCGCGAACGGCAGCCACCATCCGCTCGGTGTCGCGAGCGGGAACAACCTGGTCATTGGCGCCCGCGAAAGCCCAGATCGGCACCTTCGTCAATCGCGATCCCCAAGCCGCTTCACCACCTCCCGAGACCGGGACAAGGGCCGTCCAGTGCGACGGATCGGCAGCGCCCAAACTCCACGTGCCGTAACCACCCATCGACCATCCGGTCAGAATGCGTCGGTGCGGATCGATCGCATAATCGCGTTCGACCTGGGCCAGAATCGCCAAAGCCCGTTTTCCATCGACTGAAGTCGGAGCCCATGCTTGGAGAATGGGAATCTGTGTGTCTTCACACTGCGGAAAAACGACGATGTAGGGAAAGTCATCGCGTCGCGCTTTGACGAACGGTCCGAGACCGGCCGTCGTTGGTGCCAATCCGTCGGTCCCGCGTTCGCCCGCCCCGTGCAGGTACAGAATGACGGGCCACCGCACGTCGGGAGAATAATTTTGCGGCAGATAGATGACGTACTTGTGCTCGCCACTGGCGTCGCGAAAGACCTTGTTGCTAAATCCGGCCGCGGATGTAGCAGCGGGCGTCAGGCGAGTTGGAGTTCCGAGCGTCGTCTCTTGGGCGTCCGCGAGTCCAGAAGAGCCGACGAACAGTCCGCCGGCCAAAGCCAAAGCGACAAATAATCGCCGTGCGATTCGAATGGAGTTCATACGATCCATCGGATGCTTCCTCTCAAGTTGCGCCAGTTTGAAAACATCGTTGCGAGCATCCTTCTCGTCGAGCCGAAGCCGGGCGCCTCGCGGCATCCCGAGTTCCCACCAGCCTCACATCGTGCGGACCGTCCGACGCCATTATAGGCGCCCGTCGAGCAGGTGCACGCGTTCGCGCGGAAAGGTCGCGGGGGCACTAAGGGGGGACCTTTCCAACCGTGCGAATTAGGCAAGAACGTCCGAGAGAATCCGTTCGACGTTCAGGACGGCGGCCGACTTATTGGGCGCCAGTTTATTGAGCAGCAGTGCCGCGGCGCAGCTTTTGGCGCGCTCGGGTCAGGGTTGGGCCGATCGTGTTCTCCGGGATGCCCAGCTGCGAGCTGATTTCCCGGTACGAACGACCTTCCAAGTGATACTGCTTGACGACTTCCGCGTCATCGGCCGGGAGGTTGATTAGCATCCGCCGAACCTCGTCCTGATCTTCGACCCGCTTGAGGTCGAAGTGGTGGGAGTCGGCCTGCTGTTTCATGTCGGGATGCTGGGCCACGACATGGCCCAAAGCTTCGGCCATCCGCCGACGGATCACTCCGTGCACCACGACGCGACGGGCGATCACGGTGAGGTAAGTGGCCAGCGAGCTTTCGCCGCGAAACCGGCGAAGGACTGCGTAGTCCTGGGCAAGGAGGGCCAAAAAGACTTCTCCGACCAGGTCGTCGATGTCTTCCTGGGCCAGCCGAACGCTACGGGCGTGTGCCGTGTGGTTGACCACATGCACGAACAGACCCATAAACCGGTCGACAAAGTCCTTCCAGGCTCCTGGCTCCTCGGCCAGGCACCGCTTGAGCAGATTGCGATCGATTTCGGTAAGACTCATGTGACGGTAGTACCCGCAGGCGTGAGATCTCCGGAGTCACTGCTGGCAAATCCGGGGGTCCGCACCGTCCGATGGACCGGGATTTTCGAGGCAGGAA
>DASRXU010000591.1:0-14663 GCA_035687365.1 Planctomycetaceae bacterium
GCGTTCGGCCGGCTTAAATGCGTCGCCCGAGGCTGATCGGCGCACGCTCATTCGCCGCCTGTCGTACGACCTGCTCGGATTGCCCCCCGAGATCGACGAGGTGGAAGCCTTTGTCGCCGACAGCGATCCACTGGCGTACGAAAAGCTCGTCGACCGCTTGCTGGCTTCGCCGCATTATGGGGAACGCTGGGCCCGTCATTGGCTCGACGTCGTCCATTACGGCGAGACGCACGGCTACGACAAAGACAAGCCACGCCCGCACGCGTGGCCTTACCGCGATTATTTGATCCGAGCCTTCAACGAAGATCGGCCCTACGCGCAGTTTGTCGAAGAGCAGTTGGCGGGCGATGCGCTAGAAGCCGACTCTCGCGACGGAATCGAAGCGACCGGATTTCTGGCGGCCGGCCCCTGGGACTTCATCGGCCACGCCGAGGTGCCCGAAACCAAGATCGACGGCCAGATCGCCCGGAATCTCGACCGGGACGACATGGTGACGACGACCCTCAACACGTTTTGCAGCCTGACGGCGCAGTGTGCGCGGTGTCATGATCACAAATTCGATCCGGTTACGCAGGAGCACTACTACAGCCTGCAGGCGGTCTTCGCCGCCATCGATCGCAGTGACCGAACGTACGATGTCGATCCGGCAGTCGCCCGACGCCGGCACGAGTTGGAAGCACGACTGCGACGTCTCGAACCGCAGCCGCCAAGTCGCGAAGGAAGTCCGTCGGTCGTACCGGCCGGCGTCGTGGCCGAGCGCAGCGCTCTCTTCGCCGCACTGGCCGCGTTGCCGCAACAGAACGTCGTCTATTGCGGGACGATCGTCCACGGAAACGGTGCATTTCGCGGCACCGGTGCGGACGGCGGCCGTCCGCGGACCATTCACGTTTTGGACCGGGGGGATGTCCGACGACCGGGAAAGTTGGTCGGGCCGGGGACGGTTCCTTTCATTCGCGAAGTCCCTTGGCAGTTTCAACTGTCCGCCGGTGTCGGCGAGCAGGAGCGGCGGATCGCGCTCGCGCGCTGGATCACCGATCGGCGCAATCCGCTGACGTGGCGGTCGATCGTCAATCGTGTCTGGCTCTATCACTTCGGCCGCGGCATCGTCGACAGCCCTACTGACTTCGGCCGGATGGGCCAACTTCCGTCGCATCCCGAGTTGCTTGACTGGCTGGCAACCGAGTTGCGTGACGGTCCGCAATCGCTGAAGCGGCTGCATCGCATGATCGTCACGAGTGCCGTCTATCGCCAGGCCTCGACGTCCGACGCACGAGCAGCGCAAGTCGACGCGAGCAACGCGCGGCTGTGGAGGATGAATCGCACGCGGTTGGATGCCGAATCGATTCGCGACGCCGTGTTGGCATCCAGCGGCCGGCTCGACGGGCGGATGTTCGGCCCGTCGTTTCAAGATTTCGTTGTCGAAAAGCCCGAGCATTCACCGCACTACGAATACGACAAGGCCGATCCCGACGATCGGCAAACGCATCGGCGGGGCGTTTATCGCTTTCTGGTCCGATCACAGCCCGATCCGTTTTTTCAGGCGCTCGACTGTGCCGACCCGTCGCAGATTGTCGACAAGCGAGACGAATCGATCACCGCCTTGCAGGCCCTCGCGCTGCTCAATGACCGCTTCATGATCCGCATGGCCGAGCACCTGGCTGATCGCGTCCGTGCTCAGCGCTCCGATTTGGAAGGCCAAGTTTCCGAGGCGATCCGATCGACGCTGCAACGTCAGCCGACCGCTTCGGAAACGCGGCGACTCACGTCGTTTACGCGAGAATTCGGCTTGGCTGAAACCTGTCGTCTGCTGTTCAACTTGAACGAGTTTCTCTACGTCGATTGACGAAAGCGCTATGCCCGACCCGAGGTCCAATCCGAATTCTGTTTTTTCCGATCGCCGGAAGTTCCTCTGGGACGTCGGCGGCGGCTTGGGTGGGATTGCGCTCGCGCACCTGTTGAATGGCGACGGCCTGCTAGCGGCCGGCACGACATTGCAGTCCGGCGGAGCGCTGCCGCGATTACACCATCCTGCGAAGGCCAAGCGGGTGGTGCAGCTTTTCATGGCGGGCGGGGCCAGCCATCTGGACACGTTCGACTACAAGCCGCTGCTGCGGAAGCGAGACGGCGAGAACTGGGAGCCGGGCGAACACGTCGAGCTTTTCCAGGATGGATTCGGCGCGACCTTTTGCTCACCGTGGTTCTGGAAGCAGTACGGCAATTCGGGCAAACACCTCAACGAGATCGTCGCGCCGCTCGGTGCGTGCGTCGACGAAATGGCCTTTCTCCATTCCGTCGTCGGAAAGACGGGCGTTCATAGCCAGGGAACCTTATTGCAGGCGACCGGCTTCGATCGGCCCGGATTTCCGGGAGCCGGCGCGTGGGTCAGCTTCGCCCTCGGATCGGCCAACGAAAACCTGCCGACGTTTGTCGTCCTCCCCGATCACCGGGGTTTCGCGTCGAACGGGCCCAAGAATTGGGGCGCGGGGTTTTTGCCCGCCGAACACCAAGGGACGATCCTGCGTCCCGGCGCGGCCAATCCGATTGCCGATTTGCACGCGCCCGCGGGCCACGATGGCGGGGCCTTGCGCAATCGATCGATCCGGCTATTGAGCGAACTCAACCACGAGCACCTGGAATCGCGGGCCGGCGATTCGCGCCTGGAGGCGCGGATTCGCAGTTACGAGCTGGCTGCCCGCATGCAGCTCAGCGCGCCCGAGGCCCTCGATCTCTCGGACGAACCCCAGCACGTTTTGAAAATGTACGGCCTCGATCATGTGCCGAGCGCGTTTCCCAGCGAGATCAACGAGCACGAGGAGACGGTCCACTTCGGACGCAAGTGCCTGATCGCCCGGCGGCTCTTGGAACGCGGCGTGCGGTTCGTGCAGATCTGGTCCGGTTGCGACAACGGCTTTCCGCGCCGCAATTGGGATTCTCATGAGGACATCGCCCGCGATCATCGGCCGATGGCGCTCGGGATGGCCCACGCTGCCGCCGCTCTGATTCTCGACCTCAAGCAGCGCGGTTTGCTCGACGAAACGTTGATCCATTGGACGACGGAATTCGGCCGAATGCCTTGCGCCCAGGGGGGCCGCGGCCGCGACCACAATCCGTTCGTCTTCACCAATTGGTTCGCCGGCGGCGGAATTCGGGGCGGGACTACATATGGCCCCAGCGACGAATGGGGCTACAAGCCGGCCGATCGCAACCGTCCGACGACCTGCCACGACGTGCACGCCACCATCCTGCATTTACTCGGCATCGACCACGAACGGCTCACCGTGCGGCAAAACGGCATCGACCGACGTCTAACCGATGTCGAAGGAACGGTCATCCACGAACTTCTGGCTTGAGCTCGCCATGACGAACGCAGTATTCAATCGTCTTGCGGAATCTTGGGGTGCCGATAACGTGGCACCCCTCACCCCTAACCCCTCGCCCGTCAGGGGAGAGGGGGAATCAGCGTTCGGCCGCTCTCGTTGGATAACGCTCCGTCATTGCGTCACGCTCAGCCTCATCATCCTCTTCGCCTCGACCGGCCCGCTCCGCGCCGCCGACGCGCTCTGGAAAGTAGGCACAGCCAAGGCTGTCATCACGCCGAAGGAACGGCTCTGGATGGCCGGTTACTCGTCGCGCACCAGCCCGGCAGACGCCACGTTGCACGAGCTGTACGTCCGCGTGTTGGCACTCGAAGACACTCAGGGGCATCGAGCCGTTCTCGTCAGCAGCGATCTGCTCGGCATCCCTCGATCGATTTCCGAAAACGTCTCGCAGGCAGTCGCGAGCAAATTCGGCCTCCCGCGCGAGGCCCTGATGCTTAACGCCTCGCATACGCATTGCGGACCCGTTCTGCGCGGCGCACTTTACGACGCTTATCCGCTCGAAGAGGCCCAAAAGAAATTGATCGCCGACTATTCGAGCGAGTTGGAAAGTACGATCGTGCGATCGGTCGGCGAAGCATTGGCTCACACTGTTCCCGCGAGCGTGTCGATCGGGCAGGGCACAACCGACTTCGCCGTCAATCGCCGCAATAATCGCGAGCCGGACGTCCCCGCGCTGCGAGGCAGCAACGCATTGCGGGGACCGGTCGACCATTCGGTGCCCGTGCTTGCCGTTCGCCAACCCGACGGCAAGTTGCTGGCAGTCGTGTTTGGGTACGCGTGTCACAATACAACATTGGGCATTCAACAGTGGAACGGTGACTACGCGGGATTTGCCGAGAGCAATCTCGAGCGGGCACATCCCGGCGCCGTGGCCCTCTTCTTCATGGGCTGCGGTGCGGATCAGAATCCGATTCCCCGACGCACCGTCGAACTGGCTCACAAATACGGCGACATGATGTCGAGCGCCGTGCAGGCTGTGCTCGCCGGAAAGATTGAATCGCTGCCGCCCAAATTGAAGACACACTACGAGACGGTGACGCTGAATTTGGGAGCCGCTCCCACGCGGGCCGAGCTGACCGCGCGAGCCCACGAGAGAACGGCTTACACGTCGCGCTGGGGAACTCGGCTGCTCAAGGAACTCGACGCCGGGCGCACGCTCCCACGGACTTATCCTTATCCGATCGAAGTCTGGGAGCTGGGCGGCAAACAGCTCTGGATCGCCCTGGGGGGCGAGGTCGTCGTCGATTACGCGCTGCGATTCAAGGACCGGTACGGGTCGGCAACATGGGTCAGTGCCTACGCCAACGATGTGATGGCCTACATCCCGACGCTCCGCGTGCTCAAGGAGGGAGGTTATGAAGGCAACTCCTCGATGATGGTCTACGGCATGCCGGCCGAACGTTGGGGCATCGACGTGGAAGAAATCATCGCCGCCGGCGTCGATCGGGCAGTACAGAAGGTTCAGGCCACCAAGTAACGTCCCTCTCGTGGCAAGCGTCGCGAGTGGCGATTAACATAGAGCGAAAAGATAGCAATCGGCATCTCGTCGTCGTTCTGGCAGTAGTCGCCAACGTCCAATCGAAAACAGCATCTAATCGAAAAGGGGTCGGAATGTTTCGCGTCAACCAAACGCTGACGGTCGCGGCCGCTTTCGCCGGGATCGTGTTGATGGCCACGGGCAGTTCGCGGTCCGAAACCGTGCTCTACAACGGGGTGGCCGTGAAGGTCGAACATCCGATGCTGGAGCAGGGCGACCTGTGGGTGACGGCGGGCGACTTGCAGCGAATCAATGGGCTGACGTTGAAACCGCCGGGCGTGCTCTGCCTGGGCGACGTGTGCATCAACCTCGGCCAGAAGGGCGAGAGCGCTCTCTTGCGGAAGAAGGACGGGCAAGAGTGGGTGAACGTGAGCGGTCTGGCCCAACGGCTCAAGCAGCCGTTCGCCGTCGATCGCGCATCGGGCACCTGGAGCTTCGGCTCAATTCCGGAGACGCGCACGCCGTTTTTGAAATCGGCCGTCGCCCCCAACTTCGAGCTGCCCGATCGCAAGGGAAAGATCATTCGGCTGTCGGATTATCGCGGCAAGAAAGTCGTGCTGATGACGTGGGCCTCGTGGTGCGGCTGCCGATTCGACGTCAAGAATTGGGAGCCAATCTATCAACGGCTCAAAGACCGCGGCTTCGAGATCATTTCTGTCGCCGAAGATTCGGGAGGCGAGGCGGCGGCCGGTCCGACTTTCGACTCGGCTCATGTCAACTTTGTGACAATCATCGATCCCGATCACACGATCAGCACGCTTTACAACTTTGTAAACGTGCCGTCGGCCGCCTGGATCGACGAAGACGGACACGTCGTCCGCTTGAACGAGGGGACCTACGCCAAGAAGCACAGCCTGGGCGCGATCAAGTTCGGCAGCGACGAATACGCTCCGGCCGTCGAGGATTGGGTGAAGAACGGCCCGAAGAGCAAATACGTCTGGTCGCCGGCCGAAACGGCAAAGCGAGTTCAACCGCGAACGTCTGACGAAGCGCGAGCCCAGGCCCTGTTCCATCTGGGGGTGTATTTTTCCAACCAGAAGGACTTGAAGAAGGCCAAGCAATATTTCGCCGAGGCCGAATCGCTCGACCCGAACAACTGGAACATCCACCGGCAGGACTGGGCACTGACCGACAAGAAGGCCCAGAATCGCAACTGGATGACCAAGGTCACGAAGTCGAAGAAGCCGTACTACGCGCCGCTGGATTTGCCGAAATAGGCAGCCAGACGTAGGGTGGGGCGAGGTCCGCTTCGGACCGAAGGCCCACCATTGTTTGCGGCTTTTCTAGATGAGATGGTGGGCCTGCGCCCCGCTTTCAGTGGGTCTGGTCCCACCCTACGAGATTGCCGCAGTTCGGCGTCGCACGCCTTCGACGACCTGCTGCACCACGTCGAGTCCGACCAGTTCGCTCCAGGCCCGTGCCAGCTGACCGTAGACGGCGCCCGGCTTTCCCGTGCCGACCTGCGTGCCGTTAATTTTCGTCACGCTCATCAGGCAGTAGGGTGTGCTGGCCAGGAAGGCTTCGTCGGCGTTGACGGCGTCGAAGACTTGAAAGTCGCGGACGGCGAAGGGGATTCCGAGTTTCGCCGCCAACTCGATGACGGTCGCTCTGCTCACGCCTGGCAGAGTGTTCCGTAGTGACGGCGAGACGATGGTACCGTCCTCGACGATCAAGAAATTGGCCGCGCCGGTCTCGGTGACGTTCCCTTCCAAATCGAGCAAAAGTGCGGCCGCGTCCCGATCGACGAGCCGCGCCTGCTGGTCGGCCAGGTAGTAGTGCATGCGGCTGCGGCACTTCATTTTGGGGTCGTAGCACTGCGGGGGGACGTGGCGGATCGACGGCGTGACGAGATGCACACCAGAGACGATTTTGCCAGCCCACAACTCGAAGGGCAGGGGAAAGGTGTGAGCGCAGATTGTCGGCGTCGTCCGCACGCTGCCCGCCGCACCGCCTGCGTAAGTCGGATACTCGCCGGCCGTCACGAAGATCACGAGCCCCAGCTCATCCTCAGGGGCGAGCAGTTGGGCATTGTGAGCAACGAGCTGCTCTACTGTGCGGCCCAACTCGTCCATCGACATGCCGATGTCGAAGCCGACGAAGTGCAGCGATTGGGCCAGCCGATGCAGATGGTCGTCGAGGCGAAACAACCGCTTGCGGAACGTGCGAACCAGCTCGGTGACCGTGGCACCCAGCACGACGCCCGCGTCGTAAACGGTCAAATGGGCCTGCGAGGCAGGGAGCATCCGCCCGTTCAGAAACGTCAGCGGCTCGGCGGGCTGGGTCGGCTGTTCCATGCAGAAATTGTACGAAGGAAGCGAGCGAAGAGCGATTCGAACGCGGCCGGGGAGAGATGTCGGCTTGCGGTTTGAGCCTTTCAACAGGTCTGTGTCTTTCACAAGTGGCCGCCCGCTATAATTTCTTCGCCATGTGGTTTAACGATGAGCAAGAGCGACAGTTTCGGGCAGCCTGGGAGTCGGTTTCGATCCGTCGGCGGGTCAGTTATTCGCTGTTTACGTTCGGCGAATCGTTGTTGCCGTACTTTCTGGTACTGAGCGCGAGCAAACCGGGGCAAACCGTGTCGCTCACGCGGGGCGAGGTGCGGATCGCCCGGCCGACGATCATTACGCCTCAGAGCGCAAGTCCCGAGTTCCAGAATTTCTTCGACAGCGACGACAATGCGGAGGTCGCCCAGTTCCTATTGGCGCGGACAGCCGGCTTCTCGCATTTAAAGCTGACCAACGCCAGCGGCCCAAAACAGATTCAAAGCGACAGCGTCGAAGAAGTCGTCAATCGCCTGAATCGGCAACTTGACGACGAAGAAGAAGACCACACGGCCATCCTGACCGCGCCCCCCGAGCTGGCGGGCATCGCTCTGTTGCGCTACGCGGCCGAGCGAGTCTGGAGCAGCGCACCCGACAATATTCAAGAACTGCGCGAGCGGGGCTTTTTGCCCTGACTATCGTGCGCCGTGCGTCAGGCTTCGGGCAATCGCCAATCGAGATACAACGACGCGATGACGTAGAACGCCGGGTACACCGCCGAGATCCACAGCAAGGCGCGTGGGATCGGCTGTTGCGGGTAGTACCACAAAATCGCGGCGATGGTTGCCGTCCAGACGATCGCGCCGCCGACGAAAAGCATTCGCCACCGCGGTGCCTGGTTCGGATAAACAAACCGCAGTGGCAGCACGCTCAATCCACTCAGGAGGAGTGCGATCGCCAGCACGGGTCCGCGGCCGAATTCCGGATAAAACCAGACCGCCGTGTAAAACGCGAAGACATTCCAATATGAGGGGAAACCGAGAAAGAAGCCGTTGGATTCTTCTTTTGCCCCCGTGTGTACAAATGCGAAGACACTGGCGACCAGCGGCACCGTGGCCCACAACCAACTGGGCGAGGGGAGCCAGCCGGCGGCGCCGATCATCAACAGGGGCAGGAACGTGTAGTTGACGTAGTCGACGATGTCGTCGAGTTTGCGGCCGTCGATGTGCGGCACGACTTCCTTGACCCGAAACTTGCGGGCGAAGGTTCCGTCTGTGGCGTCGATCAGCACGGCCACAATCATCCACAAAAAAGCCTGCCGATAGTTCTGCTGCACGATGTCGGCGGCAATCAGCGCACCGCACAACAGGCCCATCGCCGTGTAGATGTGCACGGCGTAGGCCACCAGCTTTTGGCCCCGAGAATAAACTGGGAACGCGGGATCGCTCATGCAGCAGGATCGGGTGCGGGAAGATCGTTCTCGGTGGATGGTACGGTGAGGCTCCGCGGGGGGAAAGCGGTTTGCGTCAAACGCGAGACGACCAGCAGCGTGAGCAACCCGGCCAGCATCGCCGCGGTTCGATAGGGGAAGGCATAGAAGCCGTGCGAGTCGCTTCCGGGTAACGGAATCAAAGCGGGAATCCCCAGCGCCGGCTCTCCGGCCGCAATCCGCAGGGAGAGGCCGACGAAGGCGCCCGCCATCGCCCCGGGCGCGTTGGTCCAACGCACGAACAGCGCGCAGACCAACTGCGGAAAGAGCACGACGTAGACGAGGTCCGAGCAAAGGACCCAGAGCGAATAGATACTCGTCGTCGCCAAGGCCAGTGCGGCGGCTCCCGCGCCGGCAACGAGAATCGCGACCCGCACCATCAGCCGAATCTCCGCGTGGCCGGCTGACGGCCGCACGAGGGGCCGGTAAACGTTCCAGACGAACATCGATGATGCCGAGAGGAAGGACGAATCGATCGACGACATGACGGCCGCGGCGATGGCTCCCAAGCCGACAGCCGCCACGAGGGGTGGCGTGAAATTGCGCAACAGGTACGGCAAAATCAGCGAGGCATTGGCCGGCGGTCCCACCGCGGCATTCGACCAATCCATCGTGCGGCCAATCGCGCCGATCAAGGCGGGTGGCAGCGACATGGCCAGGCACAGAAAGCCGGCGCATACCGAGAACGCGACGGCCGTCCGTTCGGTTTTACAGGCGAGCACCCGCTGGAAATAGACCTGCCAGGGGATGCCGCCAAAGACCAACAGCAGTCCCGTATCGAGCCAACCCCAGCCCCAGGCCCCGCTTGCATCGTGCAGTCGAAAGGCCGTGCTAGGAGGAAGCAGCGACGCTTGGGCGCCGAGTTGCTGGTGGTAAGCAGTCCAGACCGTCGAGATCCCGCCCACATGATCCAGCAAAAAGGGAATCGCCAGGCACAGGCCGCCGGCCATGAAGAAAAACTGCAAAGCATCGGTCCAAGCGACGGCCCACAGTCCTCCGCGCACGGTGTAAGCCACGGCGATCGCCGCCGAGAGCAGGACGGCCGGCTTTTGATCGATTTCAAGAATCGTGCTGAAGGTCGTGCCAAGCGCGGCCAGGATCATCGCGCTCCACAGGATTTCTCCCAACACTGCCGGCACAAACAACACGGCCGCGGCCTGCTTGCCGTAGCGCCGGTCGAACAGATCGACCATGGTGGTGAAGCCGTTTCTTCGCATCGGGGCCGCAAAGAACAGGCCTCCGAGGATCAGCGACAGCGCGTAGCCCCAAGGGGCCTGTGTGGCGACGATGCCGCTTTGGTAAACGGATTCGGCCGTGCCATTGATGTAGCCACCATCGAGCCAGGTGGCCGTCATGGTCAGCACCCCCAGAATCAACGGGAGGCGTCGGCCGGCGAGCAAGAGGCCCTCGGTTGTGCGGTTGTGACTGGTACGCCGGCCGACGTAGGTCCCCAGGGCGAAGAAGATGGCGTAGAAGAGAGTGACCGTCACCAGCCCGGCCGCGCGGACGCTCATAGGTCAACTCGGGCTCGTCACGAAAGAATTGAACTGGCAGGGCACTGTAACCCCGGAGCCCGAGCGTCGCCAGAGACATCAGCCCGCGAACGGGCTGCGCGTCTTGGCCATCAGTTGTCGTCGCTTCTGGTCGTAGTCGGCGATCGCTCGGCGGATGATGTCGATCGCCTCGGCCGCTCCGTTCGGCTTCTCGATCACGACCTCCTTGCCTTCCAGCACTTTGTAGTCGAGGAAAAACCGTTGGAGCTGCAGCGTGCGATAGTCGGGCAGATCGTCGATGTCGTTAAAGCTGCGGTATTCGGCGTCGTCGACGTGGACGGCGATGATCTTGTCGTCTTGACCCTTCTCGTCGCGCATCGGCATCACGCCGATCGCCCGCGCCCGCATGACGGCTTGCGGAACGACGGGCTCCTGTCCCAAGACCAGCACGTCGAGCGGGTCGCCATCATCGCAATACGTTTGGGGGATGAATCCGTAGTTGGCCGGATAGTAAACCGCGCTATACAGCACGCGGCTCACCATCAACAGGCCCGTTGCCTTATCCAGCTCGTATTTGACGTTCGATCCCCGTGGAATCTCGACATAGACCGGGAACCACTCGGCCACGTCGGCGGGCAGGGGAATGTCGTGCCACGGGTGGGTATTCATTCGTACTCCTCACAAAAGAGCGCCGCGGCGCCCTTGGGATTTGTCACCGTCTTGGGATCTGTCAAAGTAACCGGCTTGGGATCTGTCACAGTCATGGCATCTGTCACAGTAACCCGCACATTATAAGGCAACCGACCCGAAGTGACGCGATATGGACAGACAGCCAGGCGAACGCTCGATGCAGGCCGACCGATTTGATCTCTTGCCCTATTTGACGGCCGACTTACCGGGGGTTGGCGGCACGCTCAAGGAGCAGCCCGAAGATTTTGTGGTCGAAGAAATTCCTGCCTACGAACCGAGCGGGGCAGGGGAGCATCTGTTTCTATGGCTCGAAAAGCGGGACATCGCCGGCGAAGACCTGTTGCGGCACCTGGCGCGGCGTTTGGCGATTTTGTCCCAGGACATCGGCATGGCCGGCGTGAAGGACCGGCGGGCGATCACGCGGCAATGGGTCTCGGTGCCTGCTCGCTGCGAACCGGCAATCTCTCAAATCGACTCAGACCAGATTCGCGTCCTGCGAACGGTGCGGCATGGCAACAAGCTTCGCACCGGCCATCTGCGGGGGAACCGATTTTCAATTCGCGTCCGTAGCGCCAATGAGGCGGCCGCCGAACGCGCGACTCGCGTGGCGGAGGCCGTCGGCCGGTTGGGTTTTCCGAATTACTTCGGAGCGCAGCGATTTGGCCAAGAGCAACAAACGCTGCAACTGGGCCTCGATTTGGTCACTGGCAAGGCGTCCTCCCGATCGATTGCGCCCGCACGACGGCGATTTTTGTTGCGGATGGCTCTGTCGGCCGTCCAGTCGGCTCTGTTCAACGCCGTGCTCGCTGCTCGACTCCGAGAGAACCGGTTATTCACGGTGCTTGCGGGTGACGTGATGCAAGTTGCGGCGAGTGGCGGGCAGTTCGTCGTCGAGGACGCGGCCGTTGAACAACAGCGTTTCGACGCGCGCGAGACCGTCCTCACCGGTCCGCTCTTCGGCCCGAAAATGATTGCCGCGCAAGGAGCAGCGGCCGCAGGTGAGCAAGCCGTGCTGGCCGAGTGGAACCTGTCCCCCGCGGACTTCACTCGCTTCGCAAAACTCACCAGCGGCACGCGTCGGCCGCTGCTGGTGTGGCCGGGGAATCTTGCGATCCGGGCGGAAGAGAACGACCTGCGAATCGACTTCGACCTACCGAGCGGAAGCTACGCCACCTGCCTACTGCGCGAATTCATGAAATCCTCCGACGACGGCAAATGACAAAGAAATGATTTCCGTGCCTCGACTTCCGCCCAAATCGTGACGGACGGACATTGACCGAATCACGGGGCGTTCCCTAGATTCCGCACTCCGCGCCGGTCGGCCAATTCCACGCGCGATCGCGGGATCCCTCTTTCGAGAGAGAACCGTCTTGGCGATTGAGCGACTGCTGGCTGCCGCGAAGGAACGCCCCCGGCTGGGACTCAGCTTGCTGGCCTTGCTGTTCGCCGTCCAAATCAGCCCCTGGCTCTATCCGAGTGTGGACGGCTGTCTGTACCTCAAGACGGTCAGCGACTTCCTGTCCGCACCCCGGCTCGACGACTTCTGCTGCCTGGTTCCTCCCGGTTATCCGCTGTTGATTGCGCCCGCCTTTGTGTTCGGCGATCGGCCGTTCCTGGCTGTGTCGATCCTGAATTGGTTGCTCGCGGTGGCGATGATCGGCGGAGTTTACGTGTGGGCTCGCCGACTCGCGCCTTCCACCCCTTTGGTACTCACGACAGCCGTTGGCGTGAACATCAGTCTCTGGATCTTTTACCGGCGTCCCACGAAGGAAATCGCGACGTTGGCATTGCTGATGTGGACTGTCAACGCCATGCACCGCCTGCTGGACGAACGGCGAATGGCTCGCGTGATGGGGCTGACCGCGGCCGTCGCCTTGCTGACGACGTATTTGGTTCTGATCCGCTACGCAGGAATCATGCTGGTGCTCGCGTTTGCAGCGGCCGCCGCGTTGCTCGTGCGGCGGGGCGAGCTTCGGCCGGCGCGGGCCGTCGGGATGTCGCTCGTCATTGGGCTGGTCAGCACGTCGGCCCTACTCTTGTGGCTTGTCTACGACCGGTCGCACGGGACGGGCGGAACTTATGTCGATTCGATCGTCAGCATTTATCACAACCGTTCCGTTTCCGAACCTCGGGCGCACGACGGCGACGGATTGGACGCGGACGGTCAAGAAGGCGAAGTCAGCAAACCTCGCCATTTCACCCGCGCTCTCCTCTATCGCGTGAACGATCTCACTTGTTTGACTGTGCCGGGATTGTGGAAGTCGAGTTCGGGTGCTGGGGAATTGTTGAGCCTCTCGACATTAGCCGGAACGCTTGTGCTGGCCGTGTTGGCGCTTGGCTGGTGGAAGATTGTCTCCACTCGGATCGATGTGCTGGCCCTGATGTTGCCGATTTACCTGCTGTTGTACGCCCACTGGGACTCATCGCAGCCCGGCGGGCGATTTTTACTTCCCGTGCTGCCCATCATTTTCGCCTGTGTCGGCGTGGGGCTGATTGCCATCGTTCGCTCCGCGGCCGCGCCCGCAGCACGCCGCTGGGAAAGCCCAGTGTTCGCCCTGTATCTGCTGGCTCACTTGGGGCAGGCAACCGGTTATTGGCTGCTCATCGACGCCCCGCGTGCGGCGGAGTGCCAGCGCAATCTGCCAATCGTCGATCGGCTCTCGGACAAAATTCAACAGCAAGCCGGCTGGGTCGCACTCGCCCCGACGCTCGAGCAGAGTTGCAACGGTTTGTGGCTCGCTCTGGATTGGAAGCGGATGCGGATTCTCGAGAACCCGCCCCAGCGCCGCGTCGAATGGATTGTCGAGAAGGCCGGCAGTGATCCGATCGCCGGGTTTTCCGTCGAGTGCGTCGACGGACCGATTCAGCTCTTGCGCCGCGAGCCGAATCGAGAGGCTTCCCCCGAGCGAATCGGGACGAATCGCGACACCACCGGCGATCGCCTTTAAATGCTTGCCGGCGATTTCCATTGGGTGCTCCGCCGGCTCAATGCGCGCGTCGCGAAGCGGTCAGAGTCTGGCCGATGGTCGGCTTAGGGTACAATCACTGCCGCTTCAGGTCCCGAATATGCACCGAAGGGATAGCGAACCGTAGAATTCAACAACTGATCGTCCCCTGGAGGCCCAATCATGCCAGAACCGTGCAACGAAGGTCCCCGCGAAGCTTCGACCGGCACGCCCACTGATCCGCCCAAGGTTGCCAATCGGGCGGAAGAAAACCAACAGGTTGTGCCGTTCGAGGAGTTCCTGGTCGATGAGGCGGGAATGGAAACCTTCCCCGCCAGCGATCCCCCCTCATGGACGCCGCTCATCACGATGGGACATCCCCACCAGCGCGTGGCCCCTGCCGAGCCGGTTCCGAATTCAGACGAAACACCAACCTCGTCCCCGTAGACGAAATCCTCCGACGCAGCAGTCCGGCGGGTAAGATCGGCATCTTCCTTCAGCTTGTCTGAAGGTTTGCCGGCCGGCACGGCGATCGGCTCCCATGGTGAGGCGCCGGATGCTGTAGAATTCGCATCGAGCGTGGTAACATTGATTAGTGCCAGATCTCTGTCCGCCTGCTTGCTCCCCTCGCGACATTCCCACCCAGCCCGGAGTTCTCTCATGCAAGCGATCTCTCGACGAAATTTCCTGCAAGGCGCAGCCGTTGCCGGTTCTTCATTGCTGCTCACGGGGACACGGGCTTCTGGAAGAGTCATCGGGGCTAACGATCGCTTGCGAATCGCGGTTGCCGGCGTGAATGGACGGGGCAGGAGCCATATTGACGGTTGGCTGAAGCAGGATAACGTCGAGATCGTCTATCTGATCGATC
>DASRXU010000592.1:0-3625 GCA_035687365.1 Planctomycetaceae bacterium
GAGGCAGACCGCGCAGGTCAAAACTCAATCGGCGAATCAGCGTCGAGCGATCGGCCTCGGAGGAGGGGAAGAGGCCCTCGTGCGCGAGCCCTTGCAAAACGAACGCATCGATCGGATTCGTCGGGCGATTGTTGCCGGCGAGAGTAGGTACTGCCGGATGACCGATTGGCGCGAAGGCCCAATGTGTGGGTCGCGATGGGGTCGCGGACTCGGCCGGGCCGACGGCTCCCTCGTCGATCCAACGACGAACGAGGGCGATGCTCTCCTTCGACAAGCGGGGCGATTCGGCGGGCATCGGGGTGAGGTCGCCCTCGCCGAGGAGAGCCTGCAGCAAAATACTCTTCGCCGCGTTGCCGCGAACGACCGCCGGACCCCGATCGCCGCCCTTCAGAATGACCGCGACGCTATCCAATCGCAGGCCCGATTGCGCTTCCTTGGTGCCGTGGCACTTGGCGCAATGCTGGGCGAAGAGTGGCTGAATTTGCGTCGGGTAGTCGACTTTCGCCGGGCTTTTCGCAACGACACACTGCACGGCCGCCAAGAGCACGAAGCAAACGACCGAACGCAGCCCGAATCGGAGCGCGGCAATCAGCGGGCAGGAGAGGCGGGGGCGGGAGGAGGTCATTCAGCGTCACCGGCGCGGGGCATTCGACGCATCGAGGGAGGTTCATGTTACCGGCTGGCGAAGGGAGGGGGCAAGTTCGGCCCCGGCAGGATCGGCTCGCACCCATCAAGGCACTCTGTCAGGACGGGACCTCATCGTTTCTACGCGCGTAGAAAACTGGCCTCTGTGCGCGAGATTAGCGCTCGTAGGATGGAGTGTGCACTCGTCCGGAGGGCAGAACGCCCAGAGTGTGCCGTCGACGGGTCAGCAACAAGTGGAAGCAGCGGGCGGGCGGGACGGGACTCGAACATTGGGACGGACTCACGCTTCCTGGAGGGAAAAGTTTTCCGGGCGGGAAAACTAACTCTTTCCCGGCGGGGTGGGAAAGACTTTCTTGATAAGGAGGGCCGACATTCTTTCCCGCCGACTGTACAGTTCTTGAACAGGATCTGGACGGGACACGTTCCGACATAGGAACACCGACAGTGAGAGTGCCGTGAGCAGTTTTGCAGACCTGATCGCTTCGCGCCGCGACTGGATTGAACACGTGCTCAAGCCGTGGTGCCGCGTCGCACTCTTGAAGGACCTCAAACGCGCCGAGCTGGAATGGGCGGACATTGCCGGCAAGGTCGACCCCAAGGCGACATTGTGGACATGGGCCTGGGGTCGGTTTCCGGCCATCGTGCATGAAGGTCTCGTTGGCGTCGATGAGACGAACGCGGTTCGAGTCACCTTGAAGAGCGGCGAGGTCCACACCGGCTATCCCGACAATCGGAAGAGCGAAGCGGGGCGGCTGATTTTGGTGTCGGCCGAGCCGTCGGCTTCCGGCCGGTCCGGCGAAATCGGTCCGATCTCGATTGACGACATCGCCCAAATCGAGCGTACTTAGTGGTCGTTGCGCCGCTGAGTAACCAAAGATGGGTGCCATGCCCACGGCTCGGCGTGGGCATGCATGGCCGGACACGCCCACGCAAGAATGTGATCAAAGGGAGATGCTCGTGCCCCCAATTCCGACCCCACCTGTCCAAACTCCAGCCGTCCCGACCCCAACAGCCCGGCCCAATGTTTCGCGCCGCGATTTTCTGGCCGCGTCGAGCGGAGCCGCCTTGGCCGCGCTCACGGTTCCCGAGGCGATCGCCGCGTCGCAACCTGCGTCGGAGAAGCCCGTGTCAAACGCCAGCCAGCCGATCGTCGACACGCACGTGCATCTTTGGGACTTGAGCAAGCTTCGCCTGCCCTGGATGAGCTTGCCCAAGGGAAAGCCTCTGGCACACAACTACTTGCTCAAAGATTATGACGCGGCGACCGCCGGCGCGAACGTCGTCAAGACGGTTTACACGGAAGTCGCCTGCGATCCCAAGCAGCACACCGTCGAGGCCGAGTACGTCATCAACCTCTGTCGCCAGCCGGGCAGTCGGATGGCCGGGGCGGTGATCGGCGGGTCGCTGCAGAGCGAGCGGTTCGGCGACTACATCAAGGAATATGCCCAGAATCCCTACGTCAAAGGCGTGCGAATGGTGCTGCACGACCCGGATCGGCCCAAGGGGATGTGCCTCGATCGGCAGTTCGTCGAGAATGTTCGCCTGCTCGGGCAGCTGGGCTTGAGCTTCGATCTTTGCATGCGGGCCCCGGAGATCATCGACGGCGTACGGCTGGTCGAAAAATGTCCGCAGACGCGGTTCGTAGTCGACCACTGCGGCAACTGGGACTCGCAATCGACCGACGCGAAACTGCGAGCGGAATGGGAAAAGGCGATGCGGGAGGCGGCCTCACATCCGAACGTCGTTTGCAAGATTTCGGGAATTGTGGCGACCGCGCGGCCGGGACAGTGGAAGCCGGCTGACCTCGAGCCGACGATTAACTTCTGCCTCGACTCGTTCGGCGAACGTCGCGTTTTCTTTGGCGGCGATTGGCCCGTCTGCACGGCGGCCGCAACCTGGCAGCAGTGGCTGGAGGCGCTCGAGGCGATCGTTGCCAATCGCTCGCCCGAGTTTCGGAAGCGATTATTTCACGACAACGCGGTCCAATTTTACAAACTGACGTGAAGCGCGCCGGACTGCCGGAATTTCTTTGACGTTCAGAATTGGCCGAAGTAGACTGAAGAGTGGCAGTCTTCAAGAGGTCATCGGCACCCGTTAAGCCGGGTTTTTCTCGGCCGAATTCCAGTGCCTCTTTCCGGGCCGGGTCCGCATTCGGAAGCGTCAACCCAAGGGCGAAGGGAGTAGATTGACGCGGGCTTGTGTTTCGACTTTCAGGTTCGGCACACAAACTGCATGAAATTTGAACGCCCGATGGACCCTGGCACCGACAGTGAAGGAGGTCACATGATGGACCACATCCACTTCGACCCGGCAGCCTGTGAAAGTCTCGAAGACTTTACGGCCTTGGAATACATCCTCCTCGGAGATCTGCGTGATCTGCTTGAGGAGCCGGCCGATCAATACACACGCCGCTGGCTAGTCGCTGTCCTCGACGCCTTGCTGGACACTCTGCCACGCGAAATGGCGCTCAAGGAATCGACCGGCTACTTGAGCGAAGTTCTCGACGAGTATCCGAGTTGGTATCGGCATGTCGAGGATTTGCAGAACGAGCAACGGCTGCTGGTGCTCACCTTGCAAGCCCTGCGCGATCGCCTGGAGACCGCTGGTCCCTACGAGCGCGATGCGGCTCGCGTCAATGCAACCGTGCGGCAATGGATGAACCGTCTGAAGGCTCATCGCCGCCACGAAACGCGATTGCTGCAAACCGCGATGAACCTCGAGGTTGGCTGCGGCGACTGAGATGATTTACGCGCCGGTGGCACTCGTCGCCGGTCGCGCCTCGAGGGCCGCGTCGCGATGGGAGCGGTACCAGTCGTACGTTTCCCGCAGGCCGCTTTCCAATTCGATCGCCGCTTTCCAGCCCAGGCCGTTGATGCGGCCAACGTCAAGTCGTTTCACAAGCGTTCCGTCGGGCCGTGACGTATCGAACACGAAATCACCCCGATAGGCAATCACTTTAGCGATCATTTCCGCCAAGTCG
>DASRXU010000593.1:0-2975 GCA_035687365.1 Planctomycetaceae bacterium
CTGTGCCAGCGTCATCATGACCGGCGTCTCGACGATGCGTTCGCAGAACGGCGCCACCTTGTACTGGAGCAGCAGTTCGACCGATTCGATGGTATTCCAGTGCTCGTGGCGCGGTGCCTCCTTTTCCTTAATGGCTTTGAACCCCGCATAGACGTGCGGGAACGGCCAGCTGGTGAGCTGGTCGTTGCTGCTGACCGGGCTCTCGGGGGACATCGGCATTCGACCGCTCGGTTTGCCGTGAAATCGTTCGCGCCTGTCGTCCGCGAGCAGCCGGTTCATCTGTGCGAACCGCGTCTCGCCGTGACACCGCCGCATCGTTTGGAAACCATCGACCACCGGGATGGTGGAGATGGCGAATGCCGGTCGGGAATCCAACGCGGCCGCGACCAGCACGTGTCCGCCGCTGTAGGATATGCCCCAGATGCCGGTACGTTTGCGGTCGATTCCGGGAAGCGTCTCAGCAAAGCTGAGCGCGTTGCGATAGTCCTCGATCTGGTCCCAGGGATTGATGTGCTGTCGCGGCTCGCCGGTGCTCTCCCCGAACCGACGATAGTCGAACCGCAAAGTGGCGCATCCAAGGTCTTCGAAATACTTGCCGTACCAGGGCATGACGATTTCTTTGGTGTAGCACCATCCGCCCGCCATAATCACGAGCGGCGCGTCACCCGATGTCCCGGCGGGCATCGTCAATACGCCCTTGCAAGTGTCGCCGCAGCTGTTGAACTCGACGTTCTCCGTCATGGCGCATCCCTCCGATATTAGTTTTTGAATGGCAGAGGTGAAGGACGGATGCTAGCGGGTCCGGTGTTCTCCCGCAACGACTGCTGCCGTCGCGTTTGCCAAGGCCCGTTGCTTTGCCGACACTTGCGCTCAAGACAGCTTTTCAGCCGGTAGTCTCATGCGCAATTCGCTCGGCGATCTGTTCTCGCAACAGATTCTTCCGAATTTTGCCGGCCGCCGTGTAAGGCAGCGTGTCGACGATCTCCAGCCGCTCAGGATATTTCTGCTTTGCGAGACCGCTCCTCTCCAGGGTCCGGCGCATCTCGGCGAAATCGAAAGCCCCTCGTTCGCGCAAGGTCACGAATGCGCATGCAGTCTCCCCCAGCCTGGGATGAGGCATTGCTACGACTGCCGCCTCGCGAACTGCTGGGTGCGCGTAGAGAACGTCTTCGATCTCCTTGGGGGAGATGTTTTCCCCGCCTCTAATGATGAGATCCTTCTTCCGGCCCGTGATGATCAGGCAACCTTCGGGCGTGATCCTGGCAAGGTCTCCGGTATGGAAATATCCGTCTGCGTCAAAAGCCTCGGCGTTGTGCTCGGGTGTCGCGTAACCTACGCACATTTCCGGCCCCCGGGTTACGATCTCGCCTTCCTGCCCGGGCGCAACAGTCTTGCCACGGGCGTCGACCAGGCGAATTTCGTGGCCGACCACATAGCCCTCCGTCGTTGCCGCCAACTCCCACTGTTGCGGGTCGGGGACGCCGAGCGTCACGGTTGGAGCTTCGGTGCTGCCGTACAGCCGAAAACACCCGCAGCGCTCGAATGCGGCATTGGCGTCGTGAACCATCTCAGGCGGCACCGGGGCGCCTCCGGTCGGAAAATACCGAAGCGTCGGAAGGCGGCGTTCCTGCTTGCGTGCGGCGTGCGCGAGTTCCTGAAGGAACGGCGTTGCGCCTAGGGTGAACGTAATTCGGTAACGCTCGATCAAGTCCAGCGCTTGCTGCGCATTCCAGACGTCCATCAGTACGACGGGACACCCGAGCGTGATCGGCAGCTGGATGCCGTACAGGTAGCCTGTGATGTGACCAACCGTCGAAGGCATCAGGATGACATCCGTGGATTCCAGCTTCAACCAGTCAACGAAGTTGCGGATCTCGGCATCAATTGTGTTGTGCGTGTGCAGCACGCCCTTGGCGCGGCTGGTTGTGCCCGAGGTGTACAAGATCAGCTTCACGTTGTTCGGGTCGGGCCGCTTCAAAGGTAGGTTTGCCGGCTCGCGGATAAACTGCTCGAACGACAACAGCGAAGCATCGCGCGGGCGCACGAACACTACTTCGCGGAGCTGGGGCAAGTCGGCCCGCATCCGGTCGATCATGGCGCGATAATCGAATTCCCTGAACGATTCCGGCACGAACAACACGCGGCTGCCGGCGTCGGCCAGGATGAAGGAGACTTCCGCCTCACGATAGATCGGCACGATGGGGTTGCAGACGTAGCCCGCGTAGGCGCACGCCACCTCGATGAGAACGGCCTCGTGCCAGTTTGGCAGCTGGAAGCTCACGACGTGTCCTGGTCGCAGACCGTGCTCGGCGAGCACGCAGGCCAGTCGCCGTGCGAGATTGCGAACCTTGGCGGCGGAAAGACTCTGCACCCCGTCGACTACCAGCGTTTGGCCCGGTCGTCGTTCGCACAGGTCCTCGAGCCGGTCGGCAATGGTACGGTCGCGCCATGCTCCTTCCGTCCGATACCGCGCGATCGCCTCTGCATCCAGTTTGGGCGTCCATCCGCTCGGGTCGCGGAGCATCGAAGTGTCCTAGCGCGGCTTGCCCGCGAACGGTCCTCTAATTATTCTGGCGCATTCGGCGGCCAACAGACTTGTTTGCGGCACACTGGTCTTCCACTCACTGAAAGAGTAGCGAGTGTCGGACGGCACTTCCAGTCGGAACTCGACATAAAAATTTCCATCAAGGGAGGATTCTGATGAGCCGAGGCCAAGACGTATTTCTCGGAATCGCCTGCGCGGCCGCGGTCGCAACGCTTGTCTCGGCTAGCCCAATCCGCGCGCAAACGGCTCAAGGTGAACCCATCAAGATCGGTGCGGTCGTGTCGCTCACCGGGCCGGGTGCCGGACTCGGTCAGCCGGAGCGGAACGGAATGCTGCTGGCCGAGAAGGACGTCAACGACAAGGGAGGCGTCAAGGGCCGACCGATCAAGATACTCGTCGAAGACGACGGCTCCAAGGCGGACAACGCGAA
>DASRXU010000594.1:0-3327 GCA_035687365.1 Planctomycetaceae bacterium
CGCCGAGTTGATGGCTGCCACCGCGCGCAACTCTGCCGCGATCAGCCAACGGGTGCTCCACGAACTGGTTAGCCACTTCGGGGTGGACTGGGGCTTTCTGCGCCACAACGACCACACCATTCACGCGACAGTGCTCATCGCTGAATGGCCGCCACGCGAAAACGTCCCCGACCCCGACCCGATCGGTGTGGTGTATTTCGCCGGCGCCGACTCGGTCTTCGCGCTGCTCGAAAACTACAAAGAGCCCTACGTTTTGCGTCCCGAGCCTGCCAACGCGGACTACCAGCGCTATATCGAGGAGGGCACGGGCGTTCCTGTGACTTCCCTCGCGGGCGTTCCACTGCTTTCCGGCGACCTCACCACCGGTGGCCTCGGCTTCATCAAGTTCGGTGACCGGGAATGGCTGCCGGAGGAGCTGAATGCGCTACAGGCGATCGCCACACTATTCGCTCAGCTGCAGGCCCGCATCGTCGCGGAAGAGCGCGTCCTCTACCTGGCTGAGCACGACGACCTCACCGGCCTGCTGAACCGCAGAACGCTGATAATCGAGCTCGACGAGCGACTGGCAGCGGGTAGGCCAGGCCCACTATCGCTTTTGTTCCTTGATTTGGACCGCCTGAAGGTAATAAATGACCACTTCGGTCAGAATGCCGGCAACCGATTCATCAAGGCCTTCGCCGAGCTGCTGCGCCAGGCCGTTGACATTCCCGCTGTCATCGCCCGCTTCGGCGGTGACGAGTTCGTCGTTGCGCCAGCCGCGCCGATGACTGTCGACAGCGCCGCGGATTTCGCTCTGCGGCTGCAGAGTAATGTTCACAAGCAAGTCGTGATCGACGGCGAAATGCTCGCCCGTACCGTCAGCATCGGCGTCGCCACGGGCGTACCAGGGCACGACACCACCTCCGACCTTCTAAGCCGAGCCGATCTGGCCACCCGGTCGGCCAAGAGTTCGGGCGGGGCAAAAGTCGCAGTTTTCAGCCCGGAGATGGCCGCAAAGGAAACTATCCGCAACGACATCGAACTGCGCCTGCAAGAGACCCTTGATAGCAGGAACGCCGAGCTGGTACTGCATTACCTGCCAGCGTTCAACATGGAGACCGGTGAGGTCCTGGGCATGGAGGCGCTCGTCCGGTGGCAACACCCGACTCGTGGGCTACTAATGCCTGATTCGTTCATCGACGTAATCGAATCGATCAACCTGGCCGGAAAACTCGGCCGTCTCGTAATGCGCTCAGCCTGTGCGCAGTTCGGGCTCTGGCAATCACGCGGCGTGGGCCAAGATGTTGTGCTGAGTATCAACGTCTCACCCGTGCAACTCGTTGCGGACGGAATTGTCGACACGGTTGCCGCAACCCTCGACGAGTTCGGTCTCGATCCGGGTGCGATATGTCTAGAGATCACCGAAAGAGTCGTGGTGGCGGACATCGATGCCACCCGCAAAACGCTCACCCGATTGAAGGACATCGGCGTAAAGATCGCCATCGATGACTTCGGTACCGGCTACAGTGCGCTGGCATATTTGAAATCGCTTCCAGTCGATGCGCTCAAGATCGACAGAGGATTTGTCCGTGATCTTGGCGCTAATGCGAGTGACCTGGCGATCGTGCAGTCGGTCGTGGCCCTGGCGAACGCCTTCGGACTCTACGTTGTGGCCGAGGGCGTCGAGACCGTAAGCGCGGCCAGAGCACTGCTTGCTGTCGGATGCACGCACGCGCAGGGATTTCTGCTGTCCCGTCCGCTGGATAGCGCGGCAATGGAGTCGCTGCTCGGCAGGCGCGTCGTACCAATGGATTTCTCCACCGTGGGAGATTCGCAACGTGACGATTCGTCTACATCGAACAACCGCGGGATCGGCACGTCGCCGCGGGGGACCTCCACTCGCGCTGGGCTGCAGCCGCGTTAATGATGCGCTACTGAATCACGCTGCACGGCGTCTACAGTCACGCTTCAACCAACTGACGCGCTTCGGTCTCATAGCGGCGGTAAAACTCTTGTGTCAGTTGGTTTGTCTCCATGAGGATCTTGCCAACCTGCTCTGGTTCCGCATAGTTGACGAAATCGCGCCGGTTCCACCACATCATCTTGGTTTGGTAACGTTCGTCGGGGTAGGGCGTCGCGGGAATCCCTGCCAACACCCCGCCAGACGTGCGCCACCGGTTCAATGCGTAGGTCGCGGCTGTGGCCATGCAAAATTGAACGTCGAGTAGAGCCATCATGGGGAAAGCGATGCGAGCCATAGCGGTGGTGATGCCAGGACTCCGATCCGGATCGTCGGTTGCCCATGCCGACTTGAACTCGAGGACGCCGAACGGCACGCGGTCGTTGATCATATTGCGGACAGCCTCTTGCCCGGGTTGTCCCGCCCACTCGACGACCGCATGCGAGTCTTCGGCCGACCGCAGCGGGCCCTTGGCGCGCACACCCGCCACTATCTTTTCGGCGCGATCGATCACGACGCAGAACATGACGGTGTCGGCCCCGGTGCGCAGCGCGTCATCGTCGAGAGTGCACTCGACACCATGTTTGCGGTAGCTGCGCTGCGCGCCGGCTGCATACTCGGTCCACAGGTCGCGATCCGTCGACGGTTGAGAAATCACCAACGTGCAGTCGATGTCCGGATCATGCCAGGTAAGGGCTTGCTCAAGACGGAATCCGTCGAGACCTGTGGCTTCCAGCGAGATAACAGTCATTGGCGTCCTTTGCGATCGGGGCGCCGACTTCCAGTTTGTTAATCCAGCGCCTTGAGTACGTACAGGATGGATTTATATGCTTTTACAGACACTATGTCATCGCCATCCCCAATAGCCATTCCTTCGCCCTTTCTTGTCGCGAAATCCAGACCCAAAGAATGGAAACAGCAGCAGACCGAGAGTAGCATATTTACAAATCGCAACAAGCTCAAGACCAGGGCGGCGCTCGGCCGAGCCGAAAAAACACTTCGTCAATGCGGCAAACTCGGGACACCTCGCACATTCAATTCCCGACGGCCGGCATTGTGCTGCACAAACCGCACAGGACGACTTCGCAAATGGCCTGTGATCGTCTCGGCTGGCGGTGTCGGCCCTCCGGAGGCTGTCTATTTGCTGGGCGGGGCACACCGACCAGCCGGTCCGCAGTAGGGTCAGCGGCAACTTTTAACCACCGTCTGAGCCAACCCTGTGAACTGCATGTTCGTAGCACTGCAAACTCAGCGTTGGCGGACTCGGGATCGTTCGTATGGAGTAGGTCCAGGGTTCGAATCCCCTTAGATCCACCCGCGATGATGCAAGTTTCGATCTTTGCAGGCTTTAATCTCAGAGTTAGATCGAAGCTTCTTTGAGTCCTCTC
>DASRXU010000595.1:0-2997 GCA_035687365.1 Planctomycetaceae bacterium
CTCGCGGCTATCCAGGAGCTTGGGAGTCCTGCCGCAGCGCGACCCGTTACGGCCGAGTTGAAGCCCCAAGAAACCGCCGAGCGCCGCCAAGTCACGGTGATGTTCTCCGACTTGGTCGGCTCAACCGCGCTATCGGCCCGCATGGACCCTGAAGACCTACGCGAAGTCATTTCCGCCTATCAGAAGTGCGTCGCCGAGACCGTGGGCCGCTTTGGCGGGTTCGTAGCGAAGTTCATGGGCGATGGCGTCCTAATCTATTTCGGTTACCCCCAAGCCCACGAGGACGACGCAGAGAGAGCGGTGCGAGCGGGGCTGGAGTTGGTGGCGGCCGTAAGCGATCTGAAGACCCAGGCGCCCTTGCGGACCCGCGTCGGGATCGCAACCGGACTGGTGGTAGTCGGCGATCTAATCGGGTCGGGCGCTTCTCAGGAGCAAGCCATCGTAGGCGAGACGCCGAACCTTGCGGCACGCTTGCAGGGCATTGCGGAGCCGAACAGCGTCGTGATTGCCGAAAGTACCCGAAAGCTCATTGGCAATCTCTTCGACCTTGAGGACCTCGGAGCAAAGGACCTCAAAGGCATTGCGGGGCCTGCGAAAGCCTGGAAGGCACTTCGACCGGCTTCAGTCGAAAGCCGCTTCGAGGCTTTTCACTCGACCGGCCTGACCGACCTTGTTGGGCGGGAAGAAGAACTCGAACTACTGCTGCGACGCTGGTCGCGAGCAAAGAGCGGCGAAGGCCAAGTAGTGTTGCTCTCCGGCAAGGCAGGTATTGGCAAGTCTCGACTGACCGCGGCGCTGCTGGAACGTATTGCCAACAAGCCGCACACGCGCTTGCGTTATTTCTGCTCCCCGCAGCACACCGACAGTCCGCTTTATCCGATCATCGGCCAGATGGAACGCGCCGCTGGAATTACGCACGACGACGCGCTGCCAACAAAGCTCGACAAGCTCGATGCGGTGCTGGTGCAGACCTCGACCTCCAAGCAGGACGCCGCGCTCTTTGCCGAGATGCTGTCACTGCCGAACGATGGACGATATCCCGCGCTCGATACTGACCCTCAGCGACGACGGCAAAGAACACTAGAAGCACTCAACCTACAGATGGAGGTCCTGTCGCGCTCCAATCCGGTGCTGATGATCGTCGAGGATGTGCACTGGTCCGACCCCACGAGCTTGGAGGCGTTCGGTCGGGCGGTTGACCGCATTGCGAGCCATCGCGTGCTGTTGATCGTGACCTTCAGGCCCGAGTTTGCATCGCCTTGGATCGGGCGACCGCATGTGACATTCCTCTCGATCAATCGGCTGGCGCAGCGCGACGTCGACGTCATGATCGACCGCGTCATCGGCAACAAGTCGCTGCTCGCCAGCATCCGAAAAGACATCATCGAGCGCACCGACGGCATCCCGCTGTTCGTCGAGGAAATGACCAAGGCCGTTCTGGAGGCCGGGAGCGAAGGCGCTGCAGCAAACATGGCTGCGGCGGTTCCGTCTCCTGCGCTCGCCGTCCCAGCAAGCTTGCACGCCTCTCTAATGACGCGGCTTGACCGGCTCGGTCCTGCAAAGGAGGTGGCGCAGATCGGGGCGGCAATTGGACGGGAGTTTTCCCATGCGCTGCTAGCTGCCGTGATGCGCAAACCGGAGGCGGAGCTAAAATCGGCGCTCGACCGTCTTGTTACTGCCGGATTGGTCTTCCGGCAAGGCGTATCGCCGTACGAGACGTACTTGTTCAAGCACGCGCTGGTACGGGACGCCGCTTACGGCACCTTATTGCGTGAACCGAGGCGGGCGCTCCATGCGCGGATCGCGGAAACAGTAGAGAGTCAGTTTGCAGAGATAGCCGAGAACCAGCCCGAACTGCTCGCGCGTCATTGCCGAGAGGCCGGTCTGATCGAGAAAGCTGCTGGCTTATGGGGCAAGGCAGGACAACGGTCGCTGGAACGCTCGGCCCTAGACGAAGCGCTTGAGCAGTTCACCCGCGCCCTTGAGCAGATTGCAATCCTACCAACAACCCCCGCGCTGCGTCGCGAGCAGATCAGACTTCAGGTCGACCTCATAACCCCAGTCATGCATCTCAAAGGGTATGCCGCGCCGGAAACCAAGGCGGCTGCGGAGCGGGCACGTCTGCTGATCGAACAGGCTGAAGCGCTCGGAGAGCCTCTCGAAGACCCCCTATTGCTGTTCTCGGTCCTCTACGGCCTCTGCATCGCGAACGCCGTCGCCTTCAACGGAGCCGTTTTGCGGGAGCTTGCAGAGCAGCTCCTAGCGCTCGCCGAGAAGCAAGCGATGGTAGTCCCGCGTATGGTTGGGCATCGGCTCATGGGCATGTCGCCGCTATTGACGGGAGAAGTGGCGGCGGGACGCGCACATTTCGACCGAGCCCTCGCGCTTTATGATCCAACCGAGCATCGCCCGTTGGCGACCCGTTTCGGCCAAGATGTAGGGGTGGCAATTCTGTCATTTCGGTCGTTGGCTCTGTGGTTGCTTGGTTATCCCGATGCCGCGCTCGCAGACGCAAACCATGCGCTCAAGGATGCGCGAGAAATCGGCCAAGCTGCCACACTGATGTACGCGCTAAACAACACAGCGATATTTGCCCATATCCATTGTGGAAATTACAAGGCCGCAAAGGCAGAACTAGAGGAACTTGTAGTATTGGCGAACGAGAAGGGCGCCCCATACTGGAAGGCCCTCGCAACGATCAACAAAGGTTTGCTACTAGCACTGGATGGCAACGAGTCGGACGCGATCAAAACGATCACCTCCGGGATGGCCGCGTACCAATCGACAGGAGCGACACTTTATCGGCCGCAACATTTGTCATATTTAGCGAGTGCCTATGCGAAAGTCGGCCAATTTGAGGAGGCTTGGCGCTGCATCAGCGAAGCGATGACGGCGGTCGAAACAACTAAGGAAAATTGGTACGAGGCCGAGGCCAATCGTGTGGCAGGCGAAGTTGCCCTCAAATTGCCCGAGCCAGACGCGGCAAAAGCCGAAGCA
>DASRXU010000596.1:0-4981 GCA_035687365.1 Planctomycetaceae bacterium
GCTGACAAAAACGGCGTTCCTGGGACCAGCAGGACTCGAATGCGCAAGCGGGGGCGCGTAGACAATGGCTCGTCGGCAATCGACGTCGATCCCGGTAGGAAAATGCAATTCCAAAAAGTAGGCACTGTTGCGTGCCGGATCGTAGCGGCACGTGTAAGACCGTCTAGGCTCGTTTCTCGCTTTCGAATTCGGGAGCAAGTCGAAATACAGAACGTCACCCGGGCCGGCGGCTAGATACCAGTTGACTTGGAATCGACTTGGGACATCTTTGCCTAAGTCTTCCGCCGGAAGCGTGGTCAGTGTCAGCGCTTTTTTCGAGTCGCCTGCCGCGGTCACGCGAAAGATCGTCTGTCCATCCGAGACAAAGAGAGCCTCCCCTTTTTCCGAGACTCCAATCTCGCTATTCAGAATTGTCGACTTTGAGATCGTAAAGATTGCCTTCGGACGACCCTTGTTTGTTGTGCGGAGCGCCCACAATTCGGTGTCCTTTCCAACAAAGAGCGCGTCGCGCGTGAAAACTCTAACCTGTTTGAAGTTTGGGACGGCGTCGATCTCGCGGTTCTCCGCGGAGAACGCACCGACTCCTGGCCCGAGCAAAATACAAAGTTGAATCGGTAGGAGACGACAGAACATCATTCACCCAAGTGGCCGCGCTCACTTGCGTTGATCGTGGTTACTCTTTCCCGAGGACGCTCGGATCAATACCGCCAACTCGTGAGATCGGCACTCGGCGGCGCTGATTTCAAAATGCGCTGCAGAATCTTGGGCGCGTGCATTTGGTGGTAACGCAGGCGGGAAAACGCGTTCGGCCGCGTGGGGTCGCCGTTCCAACAGTGTTCGGCGCGGTCACCGTAGCAGACTTCACCGTCGTAATGCGGGTCCTTCGTGGTTTTCAAAAACTCTTCCACCAGATAGACGGCGTTGTTGAGGTAGTAGTTGTCCATGTCGCCGCAGTAGATGTGGATCTTGCCCTGCAGCTTCTTGCCGATCTTGGGCCAATCGCGTTTGAGAATGTGGCCGAGGTCGTAGTGATCGCGCCAATACTCGGCGACCGAGTGATCGATCTGGCCGGTGACTTTGTCCCAGATCGGCTTCGGATAGCCGTCGTCTCCCACCGGTGAATACACGGCCTGCCAGATGTCCCACTGATCGCCCGAGCGCGAATGCGTTCCCAGCACCAGCTCGCGGCGATTCGTGTCTTCGAGCGTGATGCCGACTTCGCCGAGATAGTTGCGGCTGCCCGGCCGAGGCGTTTTCGCGAACTGGCTGTCGAGATAATACGCGTTCTTGTGCTCGTAGAGGTTGACGACCGTGTACGCGCGGAAGTCGATCGGATCGGGACACGCCACCCAGCAGCCGTTGTATTCGTCCGGATAAAAAATCTGCGCCGCTAACGACTCCCAACCGCCGGTTGAGCCGCCGTAGAGGAATCGTGCCCAGCCCGCGCCGAGGCAGCGAAATTGTTTTTCGATCTCCGGGATCAACTCATAGGTGATCGCGTCGCCGTACGGACCGAGGTTGGCCGAGTTAACCGCGTACGAATCGTCGTAGTACGGGTTGGCGTGCTGAATCTCGATCATCACCATCCGCGGAAAGTCGGGACTCGTCCAATCTTTGTAGAGCTGGTGCGCGTATTCCTGCTCGATTTTGTTGTAGCCCTGCAGCTTGAAGCGTTTGTTGTAGTCGGGCTTGAGATTCGCATCGGGTGGCGTCTCGCGAAAGTTGCCGACCGTCGGCGGAAAGTGGCCGTGAAAAATCGCCAGCGGATAGCGGGCCTTGGGATGTTCTTCAAAGCCGTGGGGCAACAGGACGCACGCGCCCAGATGCATTGGCCGGCCCCAGAACTCCGTCAGCAGCTTGCTTTGGAGCTTGATGTGCTTGACGTACTTGGTGTCCTTCGGCGGCGGAATGGGCGCGACCACGTGGTCGAGCACGAGAGCGATGTTCGCTTCGCCGTGCGGATCGATCCGCAGCTTCTTTGGCGTGCTGTACAGGTTGCCCGGCGCTTTATTCCACTGCTGGCCCTCGCCACGGTCCATCGGCAGTTTCACGGTATGGCCGTTTTTCAGATGGAACGTTTCGTACTTGTGCAGTAGGACCTGGACCCGATACTCGCCTGCGGGAACGTCCGCAAGACTTTTGATCGGGTAGCCCAACACGGAGCGATCGACGACGGTCGCCGCGCCCGGTTTCAAGCCGTCGACGTCAATGCCGAACACCAACTGCGTGCCGGCGTCATTCGTGATTTGAAAGCGAGGTTCCTCGGCATTGTCGGTCGACAACATCACCAAGAGGCGACCGTCGAGCGGCGCAGCGCTCGTGGCTGCCGGAGAAGTCGCTGCCGGAAGAGTCACGGTGAAATGCATTGCCGCATCCGCCTTCGTGTTTTGAGCCAACGCAGCACCGGGCCCGAACCCGAGAAATAGCGGGATGAGGCTGAGCGAGCAAGCGACGCAGATGCGCGACATGTCGGCGTTTCCTGACAAGTGTTCCGCAACGATCTCGCGGTGACCCTATTACTCATCGAGCGCTCGAGGCGCTGTTGTGGACCGCGGCATCGCTGAATTCGCTTTCGTTTTTAGCATTTCGACACTCGGTTATATTTATAGTCGCAAAGCGCCGCCTGACGTAACGAACGATCGGAGCGCCCATGAAGCCGACAATTCATCCGGATAGCAAGGCCGCTTCAGCGAACATCACCAAGCGGATTCAAGAACTGGGGGATTGGAGAGGAGAGACCCTCGCTCACGTCCGTCAGCTCATCCACTCTGCCGACCCCGACATCGAGGAGGAGTGGAAATGGGTCAAACCAACGAACCCAGGAACCCCGGTCTGGTCCCATGACGGCATCGTCTGCACGGGGGAATCGTACAAAGAGGTCGTGAAACTCACGTTCGCTCGCGGAGCTGACCTCAAAGATCCGAAGAAGCTCTTCAATTCGAGCCTGGAAGGCAACGTGCGGCGCGCGATCGATCTGCGCGAAGGAGAGAAAATCGACGAAGCCGCCTTCAAACAACTGATCCGCGCCGCGGTCGCGGCCAACTCCGCAGCGGTCGCTCAACGGGCCGCGAAGAAGAAGTAAGTCCGCCTCACGGTGGCCTGTTTTGCTTATCGCGACTGGTATTGCTCGTCGGTGACCTGTTCCATCCAGTTGACGACTTTGCCGTCGAGTTGTTCTTGGATCGCGATGTGTGTCATGGCCGTGGTGGGCGCGGCGCCGTGCCAGTGCTTTTCGCCAGGCGGAAACCAGACTATGTCGCCCGGACGAATCTCTTCGATCGGGCCGCCCCAACGCTGAGCGCGTCCGCAGCCGGCTGTCACGATTAGGGTCTGGCCGAGCGGGTGCGTGTGCCACGCCGTGCGAGCACCAGGCTCGAACGTGACGCTCGCGGCCGCCGCGCGGGCCGGCGGGTTTGGTTGGAATAGGGGATCGATCCGCACTACGCCGGTAAACCAATCGGCGGGGCCTTTGCCGGAGGGCTGAGAACCGCCTAGTTTGATCTCCATTTCTGATCTCCTTCGCCTTCGTCAACTCACAACTTTGGCGCCGGATCGGCTCGAACTCAAGTTGAACCTCGCCGAGCGCAGTGCTGGCGGTATCTTTTTTAGGGAACATCACGGCAGATTGGGCGGCGTTTGCGATTGGGCCTAGTTACCCGACGCCGTCGCCTTCAGTGCAATCCGCGCCGCTTCGTGCGAGGCGGGGATTCGCGAGCGGCAGGCGACCCAGTGGCGCGTTTCCGTGGCCAGTTCGAGCGACTCGCGGATCGTGGGTTCGAGTTCGTCCCAGGCGTTGCGGCGAAACACGAACAGCTCGGCCGACGGCTGTTGGAGTTTTTGCACCAAAAGCGTCAGGCCTTTGTTGTGTTGGTGTTCGATGTGGCCGCCGAGGAAGGCTTCTTCGTAGAACTCGGCCGAATACTCTTCGGTCAGCGGGAAGAAGACCGTCCCGCCGGCCGAATCGGGCAGTTCGGCCGCGGAGGCCAGGATCGTTTTGGTCGAGAAGGCTTCGTTGACCGCAGGAGCGGCGGCAATCGTGCCCATGGCGACGAGCAACGGACTGCCAAAACCGACGGCCGTCAACAGGATGCTGGCGTGCGAGCGGCGGATGCCTGCGAAAAGCAGTCCGGCGAAGAGGCCGACCGAGACGAGCGTGACAGCGAGCTGCGCCGAACCCGAGCCGAGCACGATCTGGGCCAAGAGGGCCACAGCCAACAGTCCGCCGACGCCCGCCGCAAAGATCCGCAGTCCGCGCAACAGATTGGCCGCACGTTCCGACTCGGCCCAGCGCACCAGCAGCACCGCGGTTGCTAACGCCAGACCCGGAAAGCCGGGGAGCATATACGTGACGAGGATCTGCCGAGCCATCGTAAAAAAGATAGCCGGCGTCAGTCCCCAACAGAGGGCGAGCAGCAACCACGTGTCGCGAGGTTCACTCGCCGAAGCATTCCCGAGGGCCAGCCATCGGCGCCACGCGCCTGTGATGGAATCGCGTTGATTGGAATCACTCGAATTAGACGGACGTCGGCGACGCCAGCTGTCGAATCCGCAGCGAGCCAGCCAGGGAGTCCAAGGCAAGAACGTGACCGCCAGCATGACCCAGCTGGCCCCGTAAATCTGCGTTCGGCCGTTGCCGTACAGATCGCCGTAGTCCGACCGCACATAGCGCAGGATGTGCTCGTTGACGATGAAGTACTCCAGGAATCCGGGCGTCGCACGTTCGGCCAAAATGTACCACGGCACGGCGACGACACTCGCCGCCAGCACGCCCGTCATCCAGGGCAGCCGGCGCAGGACGCGCCAGTTCTTGGTCAGCACGATCCACGCGGCCAGCGACAATCCGACCAGGACGACGGCCACCGGCCCCTTGGCCAGGCAGCCGAAACCGAGTGCTAAGAAAAAGCCCCGACCCCACCACGCTTCATTTCGCTCGCCATTCGCGCCGGCTTTGGCGAAAAGGGCAAAGCACATCAACGCCGCG
>DASRXU010000597.1:0-5231 GCA_035687365.1 Planctomycetaceae bacterium
TTGGTGTCGTCGTCGTCCGATGTCGCGGCTCCAGCTCCCGCGGCCGGCGCACCGGGCGGCTTTTGAGCCAACGTGGCTGCGGGCAAGAAAGCCAGCGGGAGCACCAACGAAAGTAAGGCAGCGTGACGCATTGCACGGGCCCTCGAGAATTCAGCGTCGATGGGAGTGCCACTATTATGCGGGCGAAAACGGCGAGATTTCAATGGGCCGTGAGTCTCTTCTAACACGCGGGAAATACCACTGGCGGACCAGCCCCGGACGTCCGGGAATTCAGATCTTGTGCCACTGCTGAGACGCTTCGGCTCAGCAGTGGCACACAAACCTAAATCACAAGCCCCGAATTCCCGGACACCCTCGGACCAGCCGCCAGTGCCACCCGTCATCGCGCATTGGTGGCTTTCACTAGCTCCGGACGCGCAAGACTACCTTGCCCACGGCTTGCCGTTGGACAAACAAGTTGAGCGCCTTGGCGTATTCGGCCAGTGGAAATTCTTGTGATACCAACGGCTTGAGTTTGCCTTGCACGAACAGCTCGCGTAGCTCGTGGCAATTTTGGCGATAGGCTTCCGGTTCGCGGCGTTTGAAGTCGCCCCAGAAGACGCCGACGATTGAACTGCCTTTGAGCAGCGCCAGATTGACAGGGAACTTCGGGATCGTTCCGCTCGCAAAGCCGACGATCAGGAGCCGGCCGTTCCAGTTGATCGAGCGTGTCGCCTGGTCGAACAGGTCGCCGCCGACCGGATCGTAAATCACGTCCGCGCCTTTTCCGCCGGTGAGTTCCTTCACTTTGTCCTTGAGGCTGGCTTGCCCATAGTTAATCAGCAGGTCGGCCCCGTGGCTCTTCGCGATCTCGAGCTTTTCATCGCTGCCGGCCGCGGCGATGACTCGCGCGCCGAACGCTTTGCCGATCTCAACCGCCGCCAGACCGACGCCGCCACTGGCTCCGAGCACCAGCAAGGTTTCGCCCGCGCGCAGTTGGCCGCGCTGCTTGAGCGCGTGGTACGACGTGCCGTAAGCCAGCTCGAATCCGGACGCCGTGGCGAAGTCCATCCCCACGGGCATGGGGTTGATGGAATCAGTCGTCACGAGGGCCCGCTCGGCCATGCCGCCAATACCCGGCATGCCCATCACGCGGTCGCCCGGCCTGAAGCCGGTCACCTTCGAGCCCACCGCAGCGACAACACCAGCGACCTCAGCCCCCGGCGTAAACGGAAACGGAGGTTGGAATTGATACTTCCCGGCGATTTGTAAAACGTCAGGAAAGTTGAGCCCCGCCGCATGGACGTCGATCAGGATCTGCTCGTCGCCCGGCTGCGGATCGGGCACGTCCTCTAGTCTCAGGCTCTCGGGCGGTCCGAACGCACGACAGACAACAGCTTTCATGAATCCGCACCTTCGTTATCAAACATGGCTGCAAACGACGGGTCCCAAGATCAGCGCGATCATTATAGCGGAGCGGGAGGCGGTGCTCACGGGGATCAATTTGTTGTCACACTGCTCGTTGTCATACTGCGCCAAAATGAGAAATGATTGCACTCTGCGGCGAGGCCGACCACGATAGAGATGGCCTACTCAAAACACTCGGCTACCTCACACTCAGACAAAACCGAAAGGTGCAGTATGCCGCGGATCCTTGGCACTTCGCTGCTCGTGATTGTCAGTCTTGTGGTGACAATCGCGACTTGCACGGCCGACAGCGCCTCGACCGCTCAGACCGTTTTCTTGAAAGTCAGTGAGCCAGAGGGGTACCACCCAGACGATACAACCATGCCATTCGCGGCCCCGCTCCTGGATCGCGAACTGGTCCGCCAGGCGCTGCTCTTGGCCGCTCGCGACGAACTGGGGCTCTCCACGCGCGATGTCTTGCTGCGCGAGGAGTTCCCCGAGAAACCGGACGCAAAATCGACCCCTCTCATCCTTCAGTGCCAGGAGATGAAGGGAGAGAACGACTACGTCGTCCAATACTTGCTGTATCGCGGTCAGGAAGCGAAGGAGAGTGTGCTTTGGCGCTGGGTATTCACCGAATACAACGGCACAGCCCACGCGCTCACGTCCTTAACGCGCGAGTGTGAGGCGCTCTCTCGCGGAGATTTGAAAGACCTGCTCAAGCGCGCCGGCTCGGGGCGACCATTGCCGGTGGCCCGTCCGTCGGCCGACGTGCCGAGCGCCACGCAGGATCTCTTCTGGGCGTGGAACGAGATTTCGGTGGTTGCCGGCCTGCGGCGCGTGCACGCAGACATTCGCGACAAGGGTGAAGCCCCCGAATTGCTTGCGGCGCTAGCGATTGGTTACGCCAACCTGGGCGCGCTCACCGATTATTACTCGGGGGCTCATTCCAAGGCATTTCAAGCGCGGGCCCTGCTCTATGCGGAACGGCTGGTGCGTAAGACGCAGGAGTCGCCTTGGGCGCTTTGGCACCGCGCTTATGTGCGGACGCTGGTCGGACTTCACAACTTCGCGGCCGACGACGTCGCGGCGGCCAAGAAGAAACAAGGGCAGATCGCGCCCGCCAAACCGCTGCCGTTTTGGACTGGCGTGATCGAAGCCTTCGGACAGGGCGAGTTGTCGCGCATGCTGAAAGAGGCGAGCACGCCGCCCCAGCGCCGGCTCGCTCGCTTTCTGAACATCCAGGCGCTGAGGTTCGGCACGCTCAACGATCTGACGATCAAGGCCGCACGGGAGTTCCTCAAGGATTGTCCCGATTGCTGGTCCGTCGCGGACCTGCTGTTCGGAGAGGTCGGAGGCTGGGAAGTGCCCTTGCAAGCGTACGCGAGCGCGACCGATCGCAGGCGGCTGTTGGACGTCCTCGGTCTCCCAGAAGCCTGGGTCAAAAGAATTAGCAAGGGCGAGGAGAACGAGGACAACACCACAGCTGCTGAGCTTCGCAAGGAGCTGATTGCCGATCTCAAGCGTGCGGGAGCGCCGGAGCTGGACCGCGGGGAGCCGTCTCTGTCTGCCGTGGGTCACATCCTCGAAGAGATCGATTTCGCCCAGGCCCTGCGACAGATTCAAAACGTGTCGCGCGACCTCGAATTCTATCGTTCCCTGTGCGCGGCTCATCCTTACGCCGCTTATATCGACGCGTTCACCTACAATCGCCAGCAGATGCAGCCCGCCGCCGCGACGTTGGAGAAGCATGTCGAACTCTTTGCGACAACCTTCAGAGACAGGCCGCTGCTGCAATGGATCTACGGCATGAATTCGACGCCGCAACTGCATGGCTGGTACCAGGCGTGCACCCTGCACGCGGACATGGTGTTCCCCGACGAGATGCGCAAGATCAACCTGGGGTTTGCCGGCGAGCCCGATGCGGCCGGTTTTAGCCGCGAGTTCATGCGGGAGGTGTGGGCGACGAGCAACAAGCTGCCGCAGTCGGTCGCCCTGCGAATCCTGCGCGACTGGGAGAGTGCTCGGACGGAAGTCGAATCTGACGAACACAAATACTCGACCGATCCGCTCGTGATGCGCGCACTGGCAGTGCGCTATTGCGGTTTGAAGAAGTACGACGCCGCCGAGCGCTGTTCGAAGCACGAGGTGGAGACCGCGCCGAGCTTTGCGGGATATCAATTTCTGGCCAGCGTCTACAAGGCGAAGAAGGATCGCGGCCAGTGGAAGGCGACGCTGGACAAAGCGCTCGGACTCCCTGGAGACCCGCTCGAGCACGCCGCGATTCGCAATGAGATCGCGCTCGATTTGCTCGACCACCTGCAATACCGGGACGCCGTCGTCTACGCCGATTCGGCGGCCGAGACCGGCGCCGAGTGGGCTCTGATGACGGATGCGCGCTGCCACGAAATGCTCGAGGAATGGACGAAGTCGGAGCAGTTGGTTCGGGCCGCTTCCGAACGATATCCGGGCAGCATGTTCGCGTGGATGCATTGGTGTCACCGCACGGGGCGAGGCAACGTGCACGCGGCCGACGAGTTGACTCGTCAGCAACTCGAGGCTTGGGGCACAACGCTCTTTGCCGGGCAACAGCGACAGATCGGACTCTATTACCAGCTGACCGGCGAACGGGAGAATTCGCTCTTGCTGCTGCAGAAGGCCTATGAGCAAAAGCATGAGTACTTTGCCGGCTTGCAAGCAGCGCTCGTCGCCGACACGTTGGGGAAGACGACTGTGCGGGATGCCCTGTTGCAGGAGATCATCAAAACCGACCTGCCGCACAACTTTATCGAGGCGCAGGGGAAGACCTCTTACCAACAGCTGGCAGGCCGCTTTCAATCTGCCCTGCCGCCAAAGAACGGCAAGCTGGAGCCCGCCGACCTCGAGAAGATCATCGCGGATTCGCGCGGCACCTTTAAGCCGGCAACCATTCCCTTTTATCTAGGGCTGTTCTTCAAGAATCGAGGCGATTTGGAGAACGCGAAGAAGTATCTTCTGCGCAGCGCTGAGGGCAACGATTGGGATGCCGTGAATCATGTCCTCGCCTGCCAATTGTTGCGGGAGCTCAAAGTCAAAGTCCCGCCGCCCAAAGCAGCTCCGACGCTGTAGACGGCCGACCGCCGAACGTCCACGGTCTGGAGCCCACGTTCGCCCGAATCTTCCGAGCCCGTGTTTCTACGCGCGTAGAAACAACCTCCAAAATTGTCCCCCGCTCCCGGTACAATCGCGGCATGAGCAATTGGGTCTCGTCGGCGATTCGCATAGCGCCGGTCGTGTACGTCGCTGCCTACTTCGCGCTTAGTAGGTTGGAAACTCCTTTGGGCTGTCGGTACCAGTACCGAGAATTTCCGTCGGAATCAGTGTGCTCGTTATTCGCTCCGATGGCGTGGATCGAATCCAAAATCAGCCGCGAGACGATTGTCATCGGAATTACCGTGCGAGATGGCCGTGTGTTCAAACAACACAGCAAGTTTGACCCTTGAATCGCTGCGGCTGAAGCCAGCGCGGTGAGTTTTTGTGCAAACGGGCGTGATTGTGCAAAGCCATCGGACGGGAAGGATAGGATTTACGTGGAACACCATGCCTCATGCTCAAAGTGTGGCGGACAATTGGAAAAGGGATTCATCGTCGATCACACAGGTGCAAAATTTGCCCGGCGCTCGTCATGGAAGCCTGGCGATCCACAGAAATCATTCTGGTCCGGCATTGATGGAGAAAACGCCGTGCCGGTCGACACATTTCGTTGCACGTCGTGTGGCTACCTGGAGTCGTACGCTCACGCTCCAAAGCAAGATCAGTGAATCAGCAACACAACTCGCACCCACTTCCGCATCCCCCGCTAGAAT